>JBKHVQ010000153.1:0-6573 GCA_046569985.1 Thermoleophilia bacterium
CGGTGGTCGCCGTATCATCGTGTCGTGCCGGCGCAGCAATTCCATCGCGCCCTCGTCGCCGAGGCGCTGGACCATCGCGGTGGAGCCCTCGAGGTCGGTGAAGAGGATGCTGCGGAAGGCGCTTCCCGCGGGTCGCCCCGTGAGCACGGGGTCCTCCACGGGGCCCAGGAAGCGCTCCACCACGGAGGGATCGACCGGGATGATCTGGTGCGGGACCTCGCCATGGGCCTCGTGGTGAACGGCGGCGGCGGCCTCCGGGCTGGGTGCCTCCACGAGGCAGAAGGCGGCACTGCGGTCGTAGTCGAACCAGTACGACAGGAAGCGGACGCCGTGCCGCTCCTGCGCCTCGAGGTCGCGCAGATGGGCGGAGGCGAGGTCGGCCGCCGTGTCCCCGTCGAGGTCGTGCCGGTCCATGAAGAATCCCACGGTCACCGCGCCTTCCGATCCTCACACCGGACGGCTCGCATCGTAGCCCGCTGCGGGCGCGGCGTCACCGGCCCGGCGAGCGGACGAGCCGTGACGATCTCGTGCACAATCACCGGACGCGTGGGCCGTTAGCTCAGTTGGTAGAGCAGGGGACTTTTAATCCCAAGGTCGTAGGTTCGATCCCTACACGGCCCATCCGGTGACCAAGCGGTGTGTGACGTCCTCGGGGGGCGGCCTGGAGTCCAGCCGGGCGTGGGCGTAGTGGTCACAGGGCGGCCACTTCCGCCCCGCCGCAACCCGGGAGGAAGGGCCGCCGCCCGCGGGCCTGCCGCCTCAGGCGGGCGGCGCCGTCCGATGCGGTTCGGGCAACTCCACCCGCAGGCGCCTGATGCGCGCATCTGCGAGGTCCTCGACGATGAAGCGCACGCCCGCGACCTCCACCGCGTCGCCCACCACGGGCAGCCGTCCAAGCGCGTGGAACACCGTCCCGGCGAGCGTCCGCGCGGCGTCTTGGGGCAGGCGGGCCGCAAGCGCCTCGTTGAAGTCGTCGACCGTCATGGATCCGGCGACCCTGAGCGTGCGATCGTCGATCCACTCGGTCGTGTCATCGGGGAGGTCGTACTCGTCCTCGATCTCGCCCACCACCTCCTCGAGGATGTCCTCCATGGCCACGATCCCGGCCGTGTCGCCGTACTCGTCCATGACGATGGCCATCTGCTGGCGCGCCTCCCGCAGCTCGCGCAGCAGCGCCCCGAGGTCCTTCGTCTCGGGGACGACCAGCACCGGGCGCGCCAGGGCCTCGACGCGCGCACCCGGCTCATCCCGAGCCGCCGCGGTGAGATCACGCAGGTGCACCAAGCCGACAACCTTGTCGAGCGTGCCACGCCCCACCGGGTGACGGCTGTGATTGGTCGCGAGCGCGCGATCGAGCGCCTCCTGGACGCCGAGGTCGGCATCAAGCCAGGCCACGTCCGGGGCGGGAACCATCACCTCCGCAGCCTCGCGCGTGGCGAACGCGAAGACGTTGTGCAGCATCTCCTCTTGAGCGCGCGGGATGACGCCGGAGCGCTCGGCCTCGTCGATCAGCGCCCGCAGCTCGTCAGCGCTGCGGAGCGACTCGCCCACGACGACGTCGCGCACGCCGAACGGGCGCAGGACGAGCCGCGCCGAGAACTGCAGCACCCCCACGACCGGCCGAAGCAACACCGAGACGAGATGGATCGGGGGTGCGACGACGACGACGAGGCGTTCGGCGCGGTCGAGCGTCAGAGCCTTGGGGACCAGTTCACCGAGCACCACGGAGAGGTAGGTCACCACGGCGAAGGCGATCACGAAGCCGAGCCAGCGCGGTATGCCCTCGCCGAGGAGGTCCCGAACCAGCGGCTCGCCAAGGGCCCCGGTCAGGATTCCGAGGGCGGTGATCCCCACCTGAACCGTGGCGATGACGCGGACCGGGTCGTCCATCAGCCGCAGCGCCGCCCTTGCGCCGAGGTGACCCGCCCCCGCCTGCTCGGAGAGCGCACCACGGCGCGCCGTCACGACGCTGTACTCGCCGACCACGAAAAAGGCGTTCGCCCCCACGAGAGCCAGTACGACGATGATCCTCCAAAGGTCGTCCACGGCACGATGCATAGCAGCCCTGCCGCGATGGCCGGCGAGATGCCGCGAGCCCGCGCCCGCTGGCGGGCCGTGACGGACGGAAATGGTGGCGCTCAGTCGCGTGCGCCGGTCGCTCCCGCGGCGGCGTCACGGTCTCGGGGCGGGGGGTGATCCGAGCCGCACGTGCGCGATGCGCTCGGGAGAGGCCGCTCGCTCACGGTCGTGGCGGCGTGCGGAGATGGCGCGGCCTCCGGGGCCCGCGAGTGCGATGACCGGGCCGACGCCTCACGTTGCCGGAGTGCCCGCCGTCTCCCGGCGTGCTCGCCTTCAGAACACCGTGATCTGGACCTCCTGGCCCGCGGGGATGGCGCCCGCGGTGACCAGGGTGTCGCGCCTCATGATGAAGTGCTGGGTGATCGCATCGGTGTCGCGCAGGCGGCGCTGCAACGGAGACGCCGCGTAGATCGATGCCCCGCCGCCGGCCCGGAAGGCCGTCCGGACGACCTCAGCGGCCCGCTCGGTCGCCCAGACCGTGCCGGCGCGAGTCCTCGCCCGGCCATGGAGCGACGGCTCCTCCCCGTCCGAGGCGATCTCCCAGGCCTCCTCGGCCATCTCGTAGATCAGGGCCCGGGCCGCCCGCAGCTCGGCGTCGGCGGCGGCCAGCTCGAGCTGGAAGGTCGGGCTCCCGGCGAGGTGCCCGCTCGCGAGGAGGGGCACCTTGTCCGCGGCGACGGCCGCGACCTCGTCGAGCGCGCCCTGCGCGCAGCCCACGGCGACGCTCGCGATCGAGAGCGCGATGAGCGAAGCGATGGGAACGCGCACGATCGGCGTGTCGAGGCAGGGCACGTGGGCCATCGGATCGAGCGTCCGTTCCGCCGGCACAACCGCCGCGTCGACGTGAAAGTGGTGACTGCCCGTGCCGCACAGGCCGGACACCGTCCACGTGTCCTCGATCTCCACCTGACCGGGCGCGAACACAGCGATGCGGAGTCGCGGCCGCCCGTCGTCGACGCCCTCGACGCAGTTGCCGAATATCCAGTCGGCGTGCTCGCAGCCGCTGGCGAAGCCCCACCGGCCGCTCACCCGATAGCCGCCCCCGGCGGCACCGGCGGTGCCCGCCGGAGCGAAGACTCCCGCCGTGATGGTGTCGGGTACCGCGAACAACTCGTCGAACGTGGCGCGCGGCAGCGAGACGAGATCGCACCACGAGGCCGATCCGATCATCGCGGTCCAGGCCACGGACGCGTCGGCCCGCGCCAGCGTCTCGAACAGGCGCATCGCGCCGGGGAGATCGGCCTCGGCGCCGCCGTGGGTCGTCGGTCGCAACATCCGGAACACGCCCGCCGCGACGAGGTCGTCGAGCAGGTCCCGCGGCACGCGGCGGCCGGCCTCGATCTCGCCTGCGCGTCCGGAGATGGACGGCGCGAGGCGGCCGGCGGCGTCCAGCACCCCACGGGGCGTCGTGACGGCGGTGTCGACTGCGGTCATGTCTCCTCCTCACCTGTTACGTCGTTCCCCACGAGGGTGACCGACGACCGGCGGGGAGCGCTTCGGTGCAACAGCCCAACTTCGGCCCGGATGGGCGTGGGTGATTCGACCCAGGCGGCTCGCTCAGACGAGCTCGTGCTCGTAGGCGTAGGCCGTCGCCGCCGCGCGGGACGAGACGTGAAGCTTCGCGTAGAGGTTGCTGACATGCCGGTCCACCGTGCGCCGGCTCACGCCGAGCCACGCCGCGATCGCCTTGTTGCTCTCGCCCGTGGCGAGGCGTCGCAGAACCTGCAGTTCGCGGGGCGTCAGGCCATGCTCCCGGTGAACGCCGGCGTCCCTCGCCGCCCCGGCGCGCGCCAGGTCGCGCCTCGCCCCGAGGCGCGCGAACTCGTCGCATGCGGCGTCCAGCTCCAGTGCCGCGCTCTCGCTGTCCCCCATCGCCCGGCAGGCCTCGGCGACCAGGACGCGCGCGCGCGCCGCCTCGTATGGCGCCTCGAGATCGAGCCACAGCCGCGACGCGTCGCGCAGCAGTGGTGCCGCCACGCGACCGCGGCCACGCGCGAGCTCCACCGCGCCCCGGGCCTGCGCGGCGCAGGCGAGCAGCATCGCCCGCCCATTGCGCCTGGCCATCTCGTCGAGCTCATCGCAGGCCGCCAGCGCCCCGCCGGGCTCCCCGGCGGCGAGGGCGATCTCCACGTAGGCCGGCAGGAGCCGGGCGCGGTCGACGGCGCTCGCGGCATCGAGGGCCCCGGTGATCGCCGCGAATGCGGCCTCCACATTGCCCTGCGCGAGGCGGGCCAGCGCGAGACCCGGATGGGGCTCCCGGCCGTGGCGGCGGGCCTCCCTGAACGCCCGTTCCGCGCCCGCCAGGTCCCCGCGCACCCGGAGGATCTCGCCGCAGCGGTAGGACGCCTCGCCGGCCGCCCTCCAGTCCCGCCGCTGCGCGAAGCGCTCGCGAGCCCCCCGCGCCTCGGCCAAGGCTTCATCGAGCGCCCCGCGGATCTGAAGGATCTCGGCGCGATGGACGAGGCAGGTGCCGGTGAACGGGACCAGGTCCGGCTGCTGCGCGCACCAGTCGGTCAGCGCGACGGTCCACTCGCGGGCCCGTGCCAGCTCGTGCGTCAGGTGGCAGCCCTCGATCACGCTGCAGTACACGAAGCCCGTCGCGACCGGCGACAGTTCGCCGCCGACCGCCGCCACCATGGCCTCATCGAGCGCGCCCAGGCCCTCCGCAACCGCCCCCTCCTCGATCATCGCCCGGCCGAGGTCGATCAGCCCGAGGGCGACCAGGTCCGGGTCGCCGAACCGCTCGCCCACGCCGACCGCGTCCGCCGCCGCGGACCGCGCGGCGGCCCAGTCGCCGGCGACCATGCCGCGGAGGGCATCCGCCGACGAGAGGTACCCGCGCTCCAGGCAGTCCCCGGCCTCCGGCTCGACCATCCGGTGCGCGCGGCCGAGCCACCCGGTGGCGCGGCCGGCCTCGCCGCGAATCGTCAGGTGGACGACCAGCCAGAACGCGGAGCGGACGGCGCCGAGGCGATTCCCCTCGCGGACATGGCCGTGGTGGGCGCGCGCGAGCGCCTCGAGCTGGCGATCATCGAAGCCGAGCATGTACGCCGCGACCGCCAGGCGCTCGAGGTCCTCGGGGGCGAGCGGCGCCGCCTCGCCCGCGCGCCGCAGGAGTTCGTGCGCCTGCGTCCAAGCGCGGCGCGCGTACGCTTCGCGGGCGGTCTCAAGGACGTCGGACTGCATCTGTTCACCTTGCAGCCCTCACCATAGCCGCGGGGCGGTCGCATCTGACGGTCGCCGAGTCCACGCCGACCGCGAGGCGCCGTGATCGGCGTCGGCCCTCCGATCGGTGGCGCATCACGGGCGTGGGGCTCACCGGCGAACGCCGACGCCGCGGGGGGCCAACACACGGTCAACGGGGGCCACCCGGGTACGTGTGGGCGTGGGGCACGCGGCAGCGGCCCCTGAGCTCGCCGCGCTGAGCGGTGCCAAGGAGTGCACGCCGGCGTCGGGTGTCGTGGGACAGGTCGATGTGGTCGTCGATCGCGGTCCGGCGTGGCTCCTCGGCTTGCCGGGCCACCGGGCCGGTGAAACGATGCTTCCACCGCTGGCCACTCCGCCCAAGCGCCCCTGGCACGCGGCGCACGCCGGTGAAGATCCGTCGCGCCTTCACGGCGATCCGCGTGGCCGGGCCCTCCCGGCGGTCGCCCGCAGAGCGAAAGGATGCCGATCATGTACTGGGACCACGGCCATGAAGGCGGCTGGGGATGGGGCGGATGGCTCCTGATGAGCCTGACGCTGCTCGTCGTCCTCGCCCTACTCGCCTTGGGCGCGTTCCTGCTCTGGCGCAGCGCCTCGCAGCAGGCCTCGGCGGCGCAGCCCGACCAAACTCCCGCCGCGCGCCAGACGCCGCAGGAGATCCTCGCCGAACGCCTCGCTCGTGGCGAGATCGACGGCGACGAATACCGCGAGCGCCTGAACGCCCTGAGATCCGGCGACTCCTAGCGCCCGCGTCCGCGCAACGGCACCTGCCTGCCGCGCCCGTCACCGGTCCGCGAAAAAGTCCGGCTGCATGGCCCGAGGGGTGGGTACCGGCAGACCGCCGGCGGACAGGCCGCAGTCGGCGCGCAGCTACGCTCCGGTCGGTCGCGCCGGCGCTCTCGCGGGGGCGGTGATCGACACGACGAACGCTGGTCAACCCCCCGGGGGTGACAGCGAATGCACGAGTCGGATCACCACCCCCGGCTGAGCCGAAGCCACGGCCTCAGTTCACCGTGAAGCCGATGTACTGACCGGCCGCGTAGTGGCCCGGCAGGTTGCACAGCAGCACGTACTTGCCGGGCTCGAGGTCGATCGTGAAATTGACCCCGCGCCCGTCGCGGATCCGGTGGTCCTCGCCGCCGCGCACCGGCCGTGCGTACACCGCCTCCGCCACCAGGCCCGCCTTCTCCTCGTCGACCTTCCCATCGTCCGTCAGCGGAAGCTCGCCAGGAGCGAGGTCTGTCTTGAAGATGGCCATCTCGTGGTGCATCGTGCCGACGTTGTCGATCA
>JBKHVQ010000154.1:0-4795 GCA_046569985.1 Thermoleophilia bacterium
GGTGGCATCGCCAGACCGGTCCCGAAGCCGCACAGGCCGAGCGCGACGGCGAGTTAGAGCGGCTCCGACGGGAGGGTGAGACCCATCGCGATCAGGCTGCCGGCGACGATCACGGTGCCCCCCGCCATCGCCGCGAGCGGCCGGCTGCGGCGCGCCACCGGCTCGCCGAGGGCCGCTCCCGCCGGCAGGGCCGACACGACCGCGGCGGCGAACAGCGGGGCGTTCCCCCACCCGTCGATCACGAGGACCGCCGCCAGGAACAGGGCGCCCACGAGCGCCCCCGACAGGAGCGCGAGCGCCGTCCCGGCCGCCCAGCGCGCCGCGGTCGGCTGAACGGGCCCTGCGGGCCGGTGCGCGACGGGCACCTCGCCCACGGGGGCCGTGGCGACGAGGGCCGCGAGGGCCAGCGGGATCTGGACGATGAAGATCGCGCGCCAGTCGAATACCTGTGTCAGCGCGCCGCCGGCGGCGGGCCCGAGGGCGGCGCCGATGACGGCGGCCGCGCCCCAGATGCGCGTGCCGCCCCGCCGGGAGCCCACGGTGGCGACCAGCAGCGGGACCGCCCCGGCCAGCAGGAGGGCCGCGCCGGCCCCCTGGGCCGTGCGCCCCGCGACGAGCATCCCGAGGCTGCTCGCGGCAGCGCACACCGCGCACGAGACCGAGAACAGGACCAGGCCCGCCCGGGTCAGCAGGCTGGCCGACACCCGGGACATCACCGGCACCAGGGCGAGCGCAACGACGGCGACCGCGAGGTTGTAGGAGGTGATCACCCAGGCGACGCGCGGGATGGTCGTGTCGAAGTCCCCGAGCATCTCGGGAAGCGCGATGACGACGATGGACGAGTCCGCGAAGGCGACCGCGACCGCCAGCGCGAGCAGGGCGGCACGCATGGACGGGCGCGACCAGGCCGGCCCGCCGGCCCGCGTCGCCATCTCCCGTGTCCGTGCATCGGCCATCCCGGTCAGTGATAGACGAAGACGGCGCGCGCCGGAGGGCGCCGCGTCACGACTTGGTCGCCCATTAACCGACCGCCTCCCGGGCGACGGGCGCCCCGGGGGCGCGGACCGCGGCAGATGGGGGCCCGCCCGGGGTGGCTGCGGGGTGCCGGGAGACGGCGCGCAGCGGGTGGTCCCGGCGGGCGCGGCCCGGGCGCCGCGCCGGGAGGGCTATGCGGCGACCAGCTCCGGGGAGAGGTCGGCGACCGCGGTGTGCATCGCGTCGGCCCGGGGGCCGATTGCGGCGACCGACATGCGCCCGGGCTGCCAGAACTCCCCGGCCAGGTCCTGGACATCGGCCGCCGTGACCGCGGCGATGCGCTCGACGACCTCGTCGATGGTCAACATCTCGCCGCCGGTGAGGAGGGTGCGCCCGATGCGGTTCATGCGGGTGCCCGAGCTCTCCATGCTCAGCACCAGCCGGCCACGGAGGTGGTCCTTCGCCCGCGCCAGCTCGGCGGGCGGCAGCGGCTCCTCGGCGAGTCGCACCAGCTCGTTGCGGATGATGGCGCAGGCCGTAGACAGGTTTTCCTCGCGGGTGCCGAGGTACACGCCGACCTGCCCGGTCTCCGCATAGCCCACGGCGAAGGAGCCCACCGAGTAGGCCAGGCCGCGCTTCTCGCGCACCTCCTGGAACAGACGGCTGCTCATCGAGCCGCCCAGCACGGTGTCGAGGACGCCCTGGGCGTGACGGCGCGGGTCGTTGCGCGACAGCCCGGGGGCGGCGAGGCAGAGGTGGTACTGCTCGGTGGCCTTCTCCTTGACCAGCAGCCGCGGAGCGCCCGGGCGGGCGGGCTCGACGACCGCCGGAACGTGCTCGGGGGGCAGGTCGCCCAGGAGGCGCTCGGCGAGGGCCACGAGGTGGTCGTGGTCGACGTTGCCGGCCGCCGCCAGCACGATGTTCGGCGCCGCGTAGTGCTGGTGGTGGTAACCGCGGACCTGCTCGTGCGTCAGCGCGCCCACCACCTGCGCGGTCCCGATGACCGGGCGCCCGAGGGGCTGGTCGGGGAACACGGCGTCGCTGGCCATGTCGTGGATCTGATCCTGGGGATCGTCCTCGTACATGGCGATCTCCTCCAGCACCACCTCGCGTTCCTGCTCAAGGTCGGTCATCGCCGGGTGCTGCAGCATGTCGGTCAGAAGAGGCAGCGCGCGGTCGACCAGTTCGTCGAGCACCCGGGCGTACAGGACCGTGTAGTCGCGGCCCGTGGCGGCGTTGACCTCTCCGCCGAGGCCGTCGAACGCCTGGGCGATCTCCTCGGGCGACAGGTCAGGCGTGCCCTTGAAGAGCATGTGCTCCAGGAAATGTGAAACCCCCGCCTGAGCGGGGGTTTCAAAGCGGGAGCCCACGCCGATCCACGCGCCGACGGCGGCGGACCGCACGCCGGGGATGTACTCCGAGATGACCCGGAGTCCCCCCGATGTGACATCGATGCGCGGGCTGTCGTTCACTCGGCGGCGCTCAGGCGGCGCCGGCGGCGCCGGGGGCGCTCGCCGTCTTCGCCGTCGCCGTTCGGGGCCGGCTCGTCGTCCTCGGTGCCGAGGATCCGCAGGCCGATGCGGCCGCGGGCCTTGTCGACCTCGACCACGCGCACGTCCACGACGTCGCCGCGGTTGATGACGTCCTCCACCTTCTCCACCCGCTCGGTGGAGAGGTTCGAGATGTGCAGCAGGCCGTCGTTGCCCTTGGTCAGCTCGACGAACGCGCCGAAGGTGGTCGTCTTGACGACCTTGGCGCCCATGTAGACATCGCCGACCTCCACGTCCTTGGTGAGGGCGCGGATCTGCTCCACGGCCGCGTCGGCCTTCGCGCCGTCGACCCCGTAGACCTTCACGGTGCCGTCGTCCTCGATGGAGATCTCGACCTCGTAGTCGGCCTCGAGGCCGCGGATGGTCTCGCCGCCCTTGCCGATGACGGTGCCGATCCGGTCCGGGTCGATCTTGATCGCGGTGATGCGCGGAGCCCACTGGGAGAGCTCCTCGCGGGGAGCCGCGATGGTCTCGCCCATGATCCCGAGGATGTGCCGGCGACCGGCCTTCGCCTGGGCGAGGGCGTCGCGCATGACCTCGAAGGTCACGCCGGTGATCTTGATGTCCATCTGAAGGGCGGTGATGCCCTTCTCGGTGCCGGCCACCTTGAAGTCCATGTCGCCGAGGTGGTCCTCGTCGCCCTGGATGTCGGAGAGGATGATGTGGTCCTCACCCTCCTTGATCAGGCCCATGGCGATGCCCGCCACGGGGCGCGTGATCTTCACGCCGGCGTCCAGCAGGGCCAGCGTCGAGCCGCAGACCGAGGCCATCGACGAGGACCCGTTGCTCTCGAGGGTCTCCGACACGAGCCGCAGCGTGTACGGGAAGTCGGCGTCGTCGGGGATCATGCCCACCAGGGCCCGCTCGGCCAGCGCGCCGTGGCCGATGTCGCGCCGCTTGGGGCCGCGCATGAAACCGGTCTCGCCGACGCTGTACGGCGGGAAGTTGTAGTGGTGGATGTAGCGCTTGGTGGTCTCGATGCCGATGCCGTCGATGCGCTGGGCTTCCTTGGTCGTGCCCAGGGCCAGCAGCGTCATGACCTGCGTCTCACCGCGGGTGAACAGGCCGGAGCCGTGCACGCGCGGGGCCACGCCGACCTCGCAGGTGATCGGGCGGATCTCGTCGGCCTTGCGCCCGTCGGGGCGGTGCTTGTCGACGGCGATGCGGCGGCGGATGATCCGCTTCTCGAGCGCGTCGAAGGCGCTGTGGACCGCGGCGACATCATCGGGCGTCGAGTCGTCGGTGGTGAGGGCCTCCACGACGGCCGCGCGCACGGCGGCGACCTTGTCGCGGCGCGCGAGCTTGGCCTGCTCGGAGGTGGCCTCGGCCAGCGCGTCGCCGTAGTCCGCCTCGATCTTCGCCAGCACGTCCTGGTCGACGGGGGCGACCTGGATGTCCCACTTGGGCTTGCCGGCCTTCTTCTGCAGCTCGAGCTGGGCCTCGCAGAGCACCTTGATCTCGTCGTGCGCGATCTGCAGCGCCTCGAGCATGGTCTCCTCGTCGATCTCCGAGGCGCCCGCCTCCACCATCGAGATCGCCTCGGAGGTGCCGGCCACGATCAGATCGAGCTCCGACTCCTCCTGCTCCTGCAGGGTCGGGTTGATGATGAACTCGTCACCGATCAGCCCGATGCGCACGGCCCCGACCGGGCCGTGGAAGGGCATCTCCGACAGCATCAGCGCCGCGGAGGCGCCGTTGATCGCGAGGATGTCGAACGAGTTGACCTGGTCCACCGACAGGGTGGTGGCGATGACCTGGGTCTCGTTGCGGTAGCCCTTGGGCCACAGCGGCCGGATCGGCCGGTCGGTCATGCGCGCGGTCAGGGTGGCGCGGTCGCTGGGCCGCGACTCGCGCTTGATGAAGCCGCCGGGGATCTTGCCCGCGGCGTACATGCGCTCCTCGACGTCCACCGTCAGAGGGAAGAACGCGGCGCCGGGCCGGGCCTCCTGGGCCCCCACAGCGGTCACCAGAACCATCGTGTCCCCGGCGCGCACCACGACGGCGCCATTCGCCTGCTTCGCCAGCTTCCCCGTCTCGAATGAGATCGGCACGTCGCCGATCTGCGCGCTCACGGTCTCTACTGCCATTTCACGTCCCTTGTCCGCCCCGCGCCACTCGGCCGGGGCTCCTCCCGCCGACGGCACCCGCCGCCGGCTCAACGTCGCGGCGCTCTCATCGGCCGCGACGGCATCTCCCTGCCCGTGCCGCCGCGGTCAGCGGCGCAGGCCCAGCGTCTTCGTCAGCTCGCGGTACCCGTCCAGGTCGACCCG
>JBKHVQ010000155.1:0-6770 GCA_046569985.1 Thermoleophilia bacterium
CGGCGCGCACGCCGCGCGCCGATACCCGCGAACGCCGCAGCGAGGCGGAACATCACCCCCCACATCCACGCCGGCGAGGACATCGCGGGTCACCCGCGACACGCGCACCCACACGACGCCGGCGCGTCCGAGAGGTGGGCGGAGCACGCCACCGCGTCGGTGCGGCGCGCCGGCCACCGCGCCGGGGGCGCCCGGCAGGCGGTGATCGACTCGCTGGCCGACCAGGAGTGCTGTCGCTCCGCGCAGGAGATCTTCGACCAGCTGCGGGCCGACAACCGGCGCGTGGGCATCGCGAGCGTCTACCGGGTGCTCGACCTCCTCGTGAGCCTCGGCCTCGTTCAGCGGCTCGACCTGGGCGGGGGCATCTCCCGCTTCGAGCCGGCGCTCCCGGGCGGGGAGCACCACCACCACCTGGTGTGCGTGGGATGCGGCGATGTGGTGCCCTTCGAGAATCCGGCGCTGGAGGCGGCGCTCGTGGATGCCGCCCACGGGTCGGACTTCACGGTGGAGGGACACGACGTGGTGCTGCGGGGGCGTTGCCCGCGGTGCCGCCCGGCCTGAGCGCGCCTCCGGGAGGGCCCCGGAACGAGAACGGCCACACGACATCTCGAAGGATGCCCATGTGGCCAGTTCCCAGCGATTCGCGCTGGTGAGACGATACCGCAACGCGGGACGACGTGGCCCGGGCCCCGGGATCCCGGGACATCCGTCGCACGGGGACATCCGGGCAGGGAAGTGAGGTGGGGCCCGTGGGCGCCGCCACGGCGCCCCGGCTGGCAGGATGCCGGCATGTGCGCATCGACACGTCGCCGAGCGGCCCGCGAAGCGCCTCGTCCACGGCCTGGTCCGGGACGACGCCGACGGTTCTGGAGGATCGACTCGGTGCACGAGCCCGCACGCGCCCGCCCGGGCGCGCCCAGGCCGGACGACCCGGCCGTCGGATCCCACAACGACGCATGGGGCATCACATGACACGAGCACGACGGGCGGCCCTCGGGGCCATCGCGATCGGCGCGGTGACGCTGGCGCTGGCGGGCTGCGAGGCCTCCGTGAGCGTCGGCGGCGATCCATCCCTGTCGGCGGCCGAGTTGGAGCAGGCCATCCGCGACCAGTACGCCGAGCAGAATCCCGGCATCACCTTGACGGAGCTCACGTGCGAGGACGCCGAGGGCGAGGTGGGGGCCGAGATCACATGCGAGGGACGCAACAGCCGCGAGGTGGAGCTCGAGATCGGCGGCGAGGTCACCCGCGTCGATGAGGGCGAGGAGACCGCCGACTACGACTGGCGTGTCACGCGCGCCTTCGCGCCCGGCGCCCTCTACGAGCGCGCGGCGCGCCAGGTCCTGCTCGACCAGACGCAGGTTCCGGTGGCGACCGTCGAGTGCCCCGTGCGGATCGAGGTGGTCGTGGGATCGCGGGTCTCGTGCACGGTGCGGACCGCCGACGGGCGCCCGCTGCCGGTGGTGCTGGAGCTCACCGACCTGGACGGAGGCTTCCGCATCTCCGAGGGGTGAGCCGGGCCCGGCTCCTCAGTCTGCGATGACGAAGACCCGCCTGGCGCTCACCGTCAGATCTCCACCGGGCGCCCGCCACGCGTGATCGGGCGGGAGGCCCGCCTCGGTCAGCGCGTGGGCAGCGGCTCGAAGTTCGCGTGCGAGGTGAGGCGCCAGGCGTACCCGTTCCAGGCGAAGGTCGACAGGCGCGGCGCCGGGGCGTTGGCGTAGGGGCGGCCGTTCGTGACGCCGCGCACGCGGGCGAAGTAGCGCACCACCAGCGCCGGGCCGGCCTGGGTGCCCACGGCCCTGTTCAGGGCGAAGCTGGTGATCTCGGGCAGGCCGCTGCGCAGGTAGGAGCCCTTGTTCCACGCACTGCCGTCGGCGCGCTGGATCTGGAAGGCGCTGGACAGGAACACGCGCAGACCGGCGGTGTCGCCGGCCGGCAGCAGCCGGAAGGAGCGGGCGGCGAGGGCTCGGCCGGTCGCCGACGGGGTGGCCAGGCGGGGAGCGGGAAGCGGCGCCGGGCGGGAGGGCCCGGAGTGCCGGACCTTGGCGTCGCCGGCGACCCGGGCCTCCCCGGGCGGGTCTTCCCCCGCGCCCAGGAGCGGCGCGCCGGCGAGGGCGACGGCGAGGCAGGCGACAGCGGAGACGACCAGGGCGGCGGCCCTACGTGAGCGGGACGGCGACCGTGACATGTGGGCTCCTCATGGCTCGGTGATGCGGGAGTCGCTCGATGACCCACCCTACCCGGGAGGGGCGACGCACGGCGGGGCGGCCCCTCGGGAGCTACGAGGGCGAGGCCCAGGTGGCGGGCACGTCCCCGCCGCCCTCCTGGGTGATCCGCCGCCCGATCCGCACGTGGGTCGGGTGCGTCACGATGCGGCCGGCCACCAGCGCCTCGCCCTGCCGGAAGCTCAGCGCCCGGGCGGCGAGGCTCGCCGGCGCGCAGGAGACGACGCGGGTGAGGTGGTCGAGGTCGCCCTCCGAGGCCATCCGCATCAGGACCAGGTTGTCGCACTGCGACAGGACGTTGTCGTGCACCTTCTGGGGGCGCTGGGTGGCGACCAGCAGGTAGATGCCGTACTTGCGCCCCTCGCCGGCGATCGTCACCGACAGCTCGGTGGTCAACCGCTGGAGAGGCGACTCGGGGCGCGGCGGGCAGATGTTGTGCGCCTCGTCCATCACCACGAGCACCGGCCGGCGATCGTCGCGCCGTTCCCACAGGTGCCCGAGGATCGCGGCGGTCATCATGGCGCGCTCGGCCGGGAGGGCGATGCTGCCGAGGTCGGCCACCAGGCACCGCCACTCGTCCCCTTCGAGGGCCGACAGCAGCCCGGGGCCGGGTTCCCGGGCCTGCCAGCTTCCCCACTTCATCACGCCGAGGTTGCGGATGCGCATCGCCAGACGCACGTCGACGGGATCGGTCGACGTGAACAGATCGGCGAGGATCTCCTCCATCGACTCGCCGCGGGCCTCGCGGTCCACCATCGTCAGGAAGGCGCCGTACTCCTCCCGGTCGGCGAGCGGGTCGAGACCGAGGACGGCGGCGCGGGTGCGCGGATCGAGGTCCATGAACTTCAGGCGCAGCCGGTCGTCGCCATTCGCCCGCGAGCGCAGCACCCGGATACCCCGGGCGAGCTGGTGCCAACGGGCGGCGGCGTCGGGGTCGGCGCCGTGGACGGTTTCGGTGAGACGCACGAAGTCGGAGTTCGGGTCGAGCACCACGACGCGCAGGTCCGTGTTCGCGATCAGCTCCTCGAGGAGGCGCCCCATCGCATACGACTTGCCGGAACCCGACTGCCCGCACATGAACGTGTGGCGCGCGAACCCGGCGGCGTCGAGCATCGCGGGCACGCTCGGCGCGTGGAGCATCTCGCCGACGTCCAGGCGCACCCGGGGCCTGTCGGGTGCGGGCAGGGAGGCGGCGACGTCCTCGACCTCGGCGGGCACGAGGGGCACGTCGTGGAACGGCGCCGTCGCGGCGAGCAGGTCGCCCCCGCCGACCGCCACGCTGAAGTCGACGCGGGTGCGGTAGTCGTCGAGCGCGACCTCTGGACCGGGACGCCGCTCGAGGTCCAGGTGGAGGACCTGGCCGAGCGCCGGCCGGTCGCCGGCGAGCACCTGGACGTACCCGCCGACCTGGACGCCCATCGACGGCGGGGCCTCGAAGCGGAAGCTGCGCCCGTCGAGCGATGTCGCCGACGGCGCGATCGCGGCCTCGAACTCACGGCGCAGGCGGCGCAGGCGATCGCCGCCGTCCGTCGGAGCCGCCGGTCCGGCGGGGGCGGCGGGCGGCTGTGCGGTCATGGGCGGGATTGAACCATGCGCGGGCGGGCGGCGTACGACCGGGGGCCGTTTCAGTAGCGCAGGAAGTGATCACGGCAGAGGCGGTCGGCCTCGGTGCCCTGCAGGGGCGAACATGCCCTCACCGCCTCGCGGTTGTCGTATCCCAAGCGCCCCCACGCCCCGGCCCGGGCCGTCGGCCGGAGGCGCTGGTCGGAGCCCGCGCCGGGTGCCGTGATCGCGCGGCCGGGCGGTGGATCAGCCGCAGCCGCTGGTGGCCCCACAGGTGCGGCAGGTGAGGCAGGAACCGGCCCTCACCAGGTCGGAGCTGCCGCATGAGGTGCACGTCTGGCCGGTGCTGCCGAGCACCAGGCGCGAGTCGGTGGACCGCTTCACCGAGCCGAGCGCCGGCGCCTGGGTGCCGGTGGCGCCGGCGGCCGGCGGGGACGCGACCTGCCCGAACGAGAGCTGGTTCTCGGGGGTCGTCTCCTGTTCCTCGGCCGCCTCGCCGGCGGAGGCGTGCTCGGCCATGGGGAGCACGCCCGCGAGGCGCTGGTCCTCCTCGGAGAGGAACTTGGAGGCCATCCAGCGCGCGAGGTAGTCCACCACCGAGCGGGCCATCGGGATGCGCGGGTTGCCCGTGAAGCCCGAGGGCTCGAAGCGGTGGTCGATGTACTTTGAGATCAGGCTCTCCACGGGCACCCCGTGCTGCAACGCCATCGACCAGGCGATCGCCACCGAGTCCATGAGGCCGGACACCGTGGATCCCTGCTTGCTCATCTTCACGAAGATCTCGCCGGGGGAGCCGTCCTCGTACAGCCCGACCGTGATGTAGCCCTCCTGCCCGCCCACGCTGAACTTGTGGGTGAGTGCCGCCCGGTCGTCGGGCAGGCGGCGGCGGATCGGCGTGGCGGCTGCGGCTTCGGCCGCGGCCTCCTCCTTCTTCTCGGAGGTGGAGAGCGGTTGCACGCGCTTGGAGCCGTCGCGGTAGATCGCGATCGCCTTCAGGCCGAGGCGCCAGCCGAGGGTGTAGATGTCGGCGACATCCTCGACGGTCGCCGAGTTGGGCAGGTTCACCGTCTTGCTGATGGCTCCCGAGATGAACGGCTGCACGGCCGCCATCATGCGCACGTGGCCCTCCGGGCCGATGGTGCGCCCGCCCGGCACGCCGAACGCGCAGTCGAATACCGGCAGGTGGGCATCGAGCAGGCCCGGCGCGCCCTCGATGGAGCCGGTGGCGTCGATGTGCGCGAGGATCGCGTTGCGCGCGGTGTCGGTGTAGCCGAGTGAGGTGAGCGCCCGCTCCACATCGGTGTTGACCAGCTTCATGTAGCCGCCACCGACCAGGGTCTTGTAGCTGACCAGGCCGATCGCGGGCTCGATGCCGGTGGTCTGGGCGTCCATCATGAAGCTGATCGTGCCGGTGGGCGCGATGACGCTGACCTGCGCGTTGCGGTAGCCGGGCGCCCCGATGCGCGACCCGGACTGGCCGAGGGCCACCGCGTCGTCGAGCGCCTGGGAGGCCGCCGCGCGCACCTCGGAGTAGCCGGGGCGATCGCTGTCGGACGGCAGGTCCAGCACCGCGTCGCGGTGCATGCGCACGACGCGGTCCTGGGCCTCCTTGTCGGCGGCGTAGCCGTCGTAGGCGCCCACGCGGGCGGCCATGCGCGCCGACTGCGCGTACGCCTCGCCCTGCATCAGCGCCGTGATGGCGCCCGCCCAGGCGCGGCCCTCATCCGAGTCGTAGGCGAGGCCCTGGCACATCAGCAGCGAGCCGAGGCTGGTGTAGCCGAGGCCGAGCTGACGGAACGCGCGGGCGTTCTCGCCGATGCGCTTGGTCGGGTAGCTGGCCGGCGTGACCACGATCTCCTGGGCGGTCAGCACCACCCGCACCGCGTGGCGGAAGTCCTCGACGCGGAAGGTGCCGTCGTCGTTGAGGAACTTCATCAGGTTGATCGAGGCCAGGTTGCAGGCCGAATCGTCGACGTGCATGTACTCGGAGCAGTTGGCGACGAGCACGCCGTCGACGATGTAGGAGTGGTGCAGCGGCTCGGTGAGGTTGTAGACCTCCTCCTGCCCGTCGTCCTCGCGGGCCACCAGGCGCGTCGTGGACTTGGTCGCGTAGCGCCGGGTGCCGGCGAGCAGCGCCTCCAGGGCGGCCTGCTTGCGCGGGGCCGAGAAGCCGATGGACGCGGCGAAGCGCTCCATGTCGGTGCCGGTGATGCGCAGGTCGAACATCTCGGAGCTGGCGTACTCGACGTTCGTGCCGTCGGCGCGCGTGTGGGAGAAGCTTGCGCCCTCGGCGTCCCGCGTGGCGTAGAGCCGGGCCCGGATGCCGAAGGTGTTCAGCACGCGCTGCACGTCGACGAGCAGTGCGCGGCTCGCGGAGCCGAGGCCCACGTAGCGGGTCGCCTTGCCGCCGGCCTCGACGCGTGCCACGCAACCGTCGGCACCGAAGAGGCCACTCAGGAACGCCGCCTGCACCTCCGTGGGCGCCGAGACGATGGCCGCCGGAAGGCGCTTGGACTGGGCGCGCTCACCGCTGACGCCGAGGCCACGCAGGAGGGCGCGGACGGCACGCGTGCCGACGCGCAGCTGCACGGTGCCGTTGTCCATCTCCTGCCGCGAGGCGCCGCCGACGAGTTCGGTCAGCAGATCGCGGTGGCGGGTGTCCATGCCGTCGGCGATGTCGTCGCCGCCGTAGACCCACGTTGTGGCCTCGTCGGTGACGCACCCGTCGCCGACGAGGTGACCCATCAGCTCGGCGAGCCCGGCGCTCCAGCGGCGGGGCAGTTCGGTGTGCACCTTCGTGCCCCCGCGGGCGAACGACACGGCCGGCTCCGCGACCTGCACCGGCAGCTCCCACGATGCGGCGGAGGCCGGGGTGGCGCTGTCGTTGAGGCGGACGAGGTCGGCGCCGGTGAGCTCGTCGGCGCGGACGTATCCACGGTTGTCGGTCCAGATGCGGTGGTTCGGCGTGCAGCGGATCTC
>JBKHVQ010000156.1:0-5425 GCA_046569985.1 Thermoleophilia bacterium
CGCGGCCGTCGGCGCGCTTCTCGGTGATCACCCGGAAGCTCTCCAGCACGAAAAGCGGCCGGTAAGACCCGGTCTCCCGTTCGAGCAGCAGCTCGAAGGAGCCGTCGGCGACCTCGAAGTGGAACCCCTCGTGCTCGAGCTCCTTGAGCCGGGCCAGGATGGCGGACACCTTCGCGGCGTCGCCCACGTCGATGCCGAGGCGCTCGGCCTTCGAGACGATCGTGCCGCGGCCCGACAGCTCGGAGACGTGCACCCGGGTCTCGTTGCCGACCCTGGAGGGATCCACGTGCTCGTAGCTGCGCGGATCGATGTTCATCGCGGCGACGTGCATCCCGCCCTTGTGCCCGAACGCGTTGCGCCCGACATACGGCGCCCAGGCGTCCGGCTGCAGGTTCACCGTCTCGGCGACGAAATGCGACAGGGCCGTCAGCTCGGCGAGGCGATCGTCGTCGAGCACCTCGTAGCCCATTTTCAACGCCAGCGAGGGGATGATCGACACGAGGTTCGCGTTGCCGCATCGCTCGCCGTAACCGTTGATGGTGCCCTGCACCATTCGGGCGCCCTCGTCGACGGCGGCCAGGCTGTTGGCCACCGCGCACTCGGCGTCGTTGTGGGTGTGGATGCCGATGCTGGCCCCCGGGAGGGCTGCGCGGACCTCGCGGATGACCTGGGCGACGCGCCCGGGCAGTGTCGCCCCGTTGGTGTCGCACGGGGTGATCCACGCGGCGCCGCCGGCCTGCGCGGCGCGGAGGCAGGCGAGGGCGTAGTCGGGGTGGGCGTCGTAGGCGTCGAAGAAGTGCTCGGCGTCGTACACCACCTCCTTCCCCTCCCCGCGCAGGAAGGCGACCGACTCCTCGATCATCCGCAGGTTCTCGTCGCGCGAGACGCGGGTGATGCGCTCGATGTGGAGGTCCCAGGTCTTGCCCACGACGGTGATCACCGGGGCGGAGCACTCCGCGAGGCCGCGCATGGCGGGGTCGTCGCCGGCGGCCGTGTCGCGGCGGCGGGTCATGCCGAAGGCGGCCAGGCGCGTGGCGCCGAGGTCCTCGTCCTCCAGCAGGCGGAACAGCTCGCCGTACTTGGGGTTGGAGGCCGGGAAACCGGCCTCCAGGTAGTCGACGCCGAACTCGGCGAGGCGCAGCGCGAGCGTGAGCTGCTCGCCCACCGACAGGGACAGGCCCTCGCGCTGCATGCCGTCGCGCAGGGTCGTGTCGTAGATGAGCACGCGATCGCTCATCGGCCCGCCACAGCCGGGCGGCGTGCCGCCGGCGCGCTCACGGGGTCCCGGCCGATGCGGGAGCCCCGGCGGGCACGTAGTCAAGCCAGTCGGCCGACCGCGGGTGGCGGCCCTCGGTGCACGCGAAGAACAGCTCCTGAAGGCGTCGCGTGACCGGGCCCGGCTCGCCGATGGCGTGCTCGTCGACCTCGCGGATCGGGCAGACCTCGGCGGCGGTGCCGGTGACGAACACCTCGTCGGCGATGTACAGCTCGCTGCGGGCGATCTCACGCTCCACGACCGTGTAGCCCTCGTCGCGCGCGAGCTCCATGATGCTGGCGCGCGTGATGCCCTCGAGGATCGACGCCTGGACGGGAGGGGTGATGATCTCGCCGTGGCGCACGATGAACAGGTTCTCGCCGGACCCGTCGGCGACATAGCCGGCCTCGTTCAGCAGCAGGGCCTCGTCGTATCCCGCCTTGTGCGTCTCGACTTTCGCGAGGATCGAGTTCAGGTACTGACCGCCGGCCTTCGCGGTCGCCGGGACCGTCGTCGAGCCGATGCGCCGCCACGAGGCGATCTTGGCGCGGATTCCGCGCTTCAGCCCGTCCTCGCCCAGGTACGCGCCCCACGGCCATGCGGCGATCGCGACGTCCACCGGCGCGTCGAGCGGGAACAGGCCCATCACGCCGTACCCGCGCAGAGCGATCGGACGGATGTAGCAGCCGCCGAGGTCGTTCGACCGGAGCACCTGGTGCACCGCCGCACGCAGCTCCTCACGGGTGTATGGGAGCGGCATGTAGTAGATCGCCGCCGACTGCTCGAGACGCGCCAGATGGTCCTCGAGCCGGAAGACCGCGGTCCCGCCCTCCGCGTCGTACGCCCGGATCCCCTCGAACACCGAGCTGCCGTAGTGCAGTCCGTGTGAGAGCACGTGCACCTTGGCGTCCGCCCAATCGACGAGCTCGCCGTTCATCCAGATCTTCTGGGCTTCCTGCATGAGACGCGTCTCCCGGGGTGCGGTGCGGCGGATCGGCTAAGACTAGCGAGTGGTCGCGGGGCGCTAGAGCGCCGCGAGCAGCCGCTCGGTGATGGCCGTCGTGCCCAGGTCACCGCCCAGGTCGCGCGTGCGCGCCCCGGCGCCCAGGACCGACTCGACGGCGGCATCGAGCCGGTCGGCGGCCTCGGGGGCGTCGAGCGAGTAGCGCAGCATCATCGCCGCGGACAGGACGGTGGCGAGCGGGTTGGCGATGCCCTGGCCGGCGATGTCCGGAGCCGAGCCGTGCACCGGCTCGAACAGGCCCTTGGTGCCGGGACCCAGGCTGGCCGAGGGCAGCAGGCCGATGGACCCGGAGATCATGGCGGCCTCGTCCGAGAGGACGTCCCCGAACAGGTTCTCGGTGATGATCACGTCGAAGTCCGACGGGCGGCTCACCAGCTGCATCGCGGCGTTGTCCACCAGCATGTGCTCGAGCTCGATCTCGGGGTGACGCGCGGCGGTCTCGATCACCTGCTCGCGCCATAGTCGGGAGGTTTCGAGCACGTTGGCCTTGTCGACCGAGGTCACCTTGCCGCGGCGGCCGGCGGCGGCGCGGAAGCCCCACTCGGCGAGCCGGTCGACCTCACCCTTGGTGTATACGCAGGTGTCGAAGGCGCGGTCGTCGGTGCGCCCGCGCTCGCCGAAGTACAGGCCGCCGGTGAGCTCGCGCACCACCAGCAGGTCCGTGCCCTCGATGCGCTCGCGGCGGAGGGGGCTGGCGTCGTAGAGGGCGGGCCACGGCCGCACCGGGCGTAGGTTCGCGTACAGGCCGAGACCCGAACGCAGGCCCAGGAGGCCCTGCTCGGGGCGCGGCCTGTCCGGGTCGGTCGTGTCCCACTTCGGGCCGCCGACCGCGCCCAGCAGCACCGCGTCGGCGGCGGCGCACGCCTCCAGCACCTCGTCGGTGAGGGCGGTGCCGTGCGTGTCGATGGAGATGCCGCCCACCAGGTGCTCGGTCCACTCGATCGCGAGCCCCGCGTCGGGGGCGACGGCGTCGACGACCCGACGGGCCTCCGTGACGACCTCAGGACCGATCCCGTCACCGGGCAGAACCACCACCGAGACCTCGCGCACCCGTGCCCCCCTCGTTCGTCGATGAGCCGACCGGGGAGGCTACCAAGGGCGCACGCGCCGGCGGGCGGGGGAACCGGTCCCCGGCCCGCCGGGCGGGGCGGCTACGCCCCGGGGAGGGACGTGAGCGCGGTGGTCACCGGGCCGGGGCGCTCGCGCTCGGCCTCGTACCGTGTGATCTCGTCCTCGTGGGCGAGGGTGAGGGCGATGTCGTCCCAGCCGTTGAGGAGGCGCTCGCGCACGACCTCGTCGAACTCGAACGGGATCTCACGGCCGCCGGGTGTGACCACGACCTTGCGCTCGAGGTCGACGGCGGCGGTGCAGCCGGGATTCTCGGTGGCCTCGCGCATGATCTCCCGGATGTCCTCCTCGGGGAGGGTCACCGGCACCATGCCGATCTTGGTGCAGTTGTTGCTGAAGATGTCGGCGAAGCTCGGCGCGATCACGGCGCGGAAACCGGCGTCCTCGAGCGCCCACGGGGCGTGCTCGCGAGAGCTCCCGCAGCCGAAGTTGCGACCTGTCACGAGGATCGGCGCCCCCGCGTACTCGGGGCGGTCGAGGCTGAAGCCCTCCTCCCCGCGCCAGTCCCAGAAGAGGAACTGGCCGAAGCCGGTGCGCTCGACCCGCTTGAGGAACTGCTTGGGGATGATCTGGTCGGTGTCGACATCGGACCTGTCGAGCGGGCAGATGATGCCCTCGACCCTGCGAAACGGCTCCATCAGGCCACCCCCGCCGGCGCGGCGTCCAGGTCGAACGAGCGGACATCCACCAGGTGGCCGGCGACCGCCGCTGCGGCGGCCATCGGCGGGCTGACCAGGTGGGTGCGCCCGCCCTTGCCCTGGCGCCCCTCGAAGTTGCGGTTGCTGGTCGACGCGCAGCGCTCGCCGGGCTGCAGGACATCGTCGTTCATCGCGAGACACATCGAGCAGCCGGCATCGCGCCACTCGAAGCCCGCGTCGGCGAACACGCGGTCGAGGCCCTCGGCCTCGGCCTGCGCCTTGACCTGCATCGAACCGGGCACCACCATGGCGCGGATGCCCGGGGCGACGCGCTTGCCGCGCAGCACCGTCGCGGCGTCGCGCAGATCCGACAGGCGGGCGTTGGTGCAGGAGCCGATGAACACGGTGTCGATGGCGATGTCCTCCATCGCCTCGCCCCCCTTCAGCCCCATGTAGTCGAGCGCCCGGCGGACGCCATCGCGGTCGGCGGCGTCGTCGTACTGCTCGGGAGTGGGGACACGGCCGGAGATCGGGGCGACCATGCCCGGAGTGGTCCCCCAGGTGACCTGCGGCTCGAGCGAGGCGGCATCGACGTGGACCTCGCGGTCGAAGACCGCGCCGGGGTCGCTCGGCAGGGTGCGCCACTGCTCGACGGCCGCCTGGAAGTCGCCGGGCACCGCGGGACGGCCCTCCAGCCACGCGTAGGTGGTGTCATCGGGGGCGATCATCCCGGCACGCCCGCCGCCTTCGATGCTCATGTTGCAGACCGTCATGCGCCCCTCCATGGAGAGGGCGCGGATCGCCGAGCCGGCGTACTCGATGACATAACCCTGGGCCCCGGAGACCCCGATCTGGCCGATGGTGCCGAGGATCAGGTCCTTCGCGCCGACACCGAGCCCCGTCTCGCCGTCGATGTTGATGCGCATCGTCTTGGGCATGGCCTGCGTGAGGGTCTGCGTGGCGAGCACGTGCTCGACCTCGCTGGTGCCGATGCCGAAGGCCAGCGCGCCGAAGGCGCCGTGGGTGGAGGTGTGGCTGTCGCCGCACACGATGGTCATGCCCGGCTGGGTGACTCCCAGCTCCGGGCCGATCACGTGCACGATCCCCTGCCGGTTGCTGCGGATGGAGAACAGCGGGATGCCGAACTCCTTGCAGTTGCGCTCCAATGCCTCGACCTGAGCGCGCGAGAGGTCGTCGGTGATGCCCTTCTCGCGCCCGATGGTCGGAACGTTGTGGTCGACGGTCGACATGGTGCGATCCGGGCGGCGCACGCGGCGCCCCGCGAGACGGAGGCCGTCGAAGGCCTGGGGCGAGGTCACCTCGTGCACCAGGTGCAGGTCGACGAAGAGGATCGCGGGGCCGCCGGAGTCGGCGGCGCGC
>JBKHVQ010000157.1:0-3484 GCA_046569985.1 Thermoleophilia bacterium
GTCACCGGTGTTGCCGACCGTGCCGATCACCTGTCCTGCGCGGACGCGCGTGCCCTCCTGGATGCCGGTCGCGATCGAAGCCATGTGGGCGTAGTAGTACTCGGTGCCGTCGGCGCGCCTCAGCCAGACATAAACGCCGCCCAGGCCGGTCTCGGTGCGCTGGACGCGGTCCATCACGCCGTCGGCGACGGCGACGAGGGGCGTGCCTCTGTCGGCCATGATGTCGGTGCCCTGGTGGGACCCCTGGTGGCGCGCCGCGCCGAAGTCGTCGAAGTAGCTGTAGTCGCCGATGACGGGGAAGACCGACAGCATCCCGGTGCCCCGGGCCGGGGCGGAGACGCCGGCGGAGGCGACCGCCCGGGTCTTGAGCCTGAGCCGCTTCAGCAGCTTGGTGTCGGCCACGCCGGTGGGACGGAGCCTCATGCGCTTCTGCATCGCCCGCACCACGGCGCGGGTGCGGCGACCGTAGACGCCGTCGACGGCGACGCGGAAGCCGCGCTTGCGCAGTGCACGCTGGAGATCCCTGACCGCCGCTCCCCGGGATCCGAGGCGCAGGCGGATGACGACCGTCGTGGGGGCCGACGTGCGGAGCGCGGCGGCGGGCGAGCTGGGCGTCGGGGCTGCGGTGGGGGCCGGTGCTGCTCCGGACCGGTCGGCCGACCGGGTCGGCACCTCCACCTGGGAGACCGCCTGAGTGGCACCGAACGCGAGAACCGCGACTGCGGCGACTCCGGTGACTACTCGACGGACGCGTGCATGGGTACTGCGCGAATGCGCCTTCGTCATTCGTTCGGCTCCTTCCCGCCGCAGGCCGACTGCCTGCAACGGCGCATTACCGGCGGACACTGCCGGTGCGCGTTGGGGACGTGTGCGAACGCGGGGCACTTTAGGCGGACCCTCGCCCTACGGTCAACCCCCGAACGCCTGACGAGGGACGAACAACATGCCTGCTTTCCCAGCTTTGGGCCAGATTCAGGCGCCTCGCAACGGCGGCCGCCGGGAAACGTCCCGCCCCCCCTGCGTCTCACATTTCGAGACACAGGGGCGGGAATCAGCCTCCCGCAGCGGCATCCCTCTGGCGCAGCAGCTCGGCCGCGCGGGCACGTTCGGCGCGGTCGAGGGCGGCGAAGTCCTCGTCGGAGAGGTTCCCCGCGCGGTGGTCGGTGTCGATCTCGCGGATGGCGGCGAGGGAGCGCTCGAGCGCCTCCTCGACATCGCGCGTCCGATCGGCCGCGAGGGCCTCCCGGTCGGCGCGCAGGGCCGCAGTCGGATCCTCACGGAGGAGCAGCGGCCAGGCGACCGCGACGGCGATCAGCAGGCCCGCGGCGCACAGCACGAGGATGGCGAGGGTGGTGCTGCTCACGTGGCGCGGGCGGTTCCGGCCGGCTCCGCGGCGGTCGCCGCGCGCGGCAGGGCCCGGGCGGGCCACGCCGCGACGATGCCTCCGGCGGTGATGATGAAGCCGGCGATCCAGAGCCACAGCACGAGCGGGTTGACGTAGATGGACACCATCGCCTCCCCGCCGGGCTCGATACGCGTGAGCACCACGTAGAGGTCGCGGCGGATGCTGGAGTCGATCGCCACCTTCGAGCCGCGCACGTCATCCACCGTGAACTGCTGGATCCCCGGGGTCATGGTCGTCACCCGCCCGCAGTCACGCAGGACGTCCAGCCGCACCCCGGTGGTGGTCACATGGGGCGTGACGGTGCGCTCCGAGCCCAGGTTGACGAAGGTGTATCCGGCGACCTCCGCGCTGCCGCCGCGCGGTATGACCCGGTCGGCCTCGGTGGCGAAGCCCTTCGAACCGGCGAAGCCGATGAAGAGGACGACGATCCCGAGGTGGACGATGTAGCCGCCGTACCGGCGACGGTTGCGACCGATCATCGACACCACCGCCCCGGGCCACGAGACGCCGCCGACGGCGTGGCGCACGTTGGCCCCGCGCCAGAACTCGCCGAGCACGCAGGCCGCCACGAAGACGCCGGCGAGGATCGTGAGACCGGCGACCCAGTGCTGAGACAGGTCGGTGAGCAGCAGCAACGGGACGGCCGCGATCGCGGTGATCGCGACGGGCGCCACGAACCTCCTGCGCAATTGCGCGGGCGACGCCTTGCGCCACGGGATGAGGGGGCCGACGCCGGTGAGGACGAGCAGCGCGATGCCGATGGGCGCCGCGACCTGGTTGTAGAAGCCCTGGCCGACCACGATGCGCTCGCCCTGGACCGTCTCGGTGAGCACCGGGAACATGGTGCCCCAGAAGACCGCGAACGCCAGCGCCAGCAGCAGAAGGTTGTTGAACAGGAACACCGCCTCGCGGGAGATGTAGCTCTCCAGCGAGTTCTGGGAGCGCAGCGCGTCGAGGCGGGAGATGATCAGGCCGAACGACACCGCCGCCACCAGGACGATGAACCCGAGGAAGAACGGGCCGAGGGTGGACTCGCCGAAAGCGTGCACCGACTGGATGATCCCCGAGCGGGTCAGGAACGTCCCGAACAGGCACAGGACGAAGGTCAGGACCACCAGCACCATGTTCCAGATCTTCAGCATCCCCCGGCGTTCCTGCACCATCACCGAGTGCAGGAACGCGGTGGCGACCAGCCACGGCATGAACGCCGCGTTCTCCACGGGGTCCCACGCCCAGTACCCGCCCCAGCCGAGCGTCTCGTAGGCCCACTTGGCGCCCAGCAGGATGCCGATGCCGAGGAACAGCCACGAGAAGATCGTCCAGCGGCGGATGCTGGTGATCCAGGCCGTGTCCAGCCGGCGCGTCACCAGCGCGGCGATCGCGAAGGCGAACGGGATCGACAGCCCCACATAGCCCAGGTAGAGCGTCGGCGGGTGGATCTGCATGTAGAAGTTCTGCAGCTGCGGGTTGAGGCCTCTCCCCTCCTCGGGGATCACCGCCAGGGTCTCGAACGGGGAGGTCACAAACGACAGCAGCAACAGGAAGAAGATGGCGACGGCCATCAGAGTTGCCACGACGACCGGCATCAGCTCGCGGTTGCGGTGACGGTTCAGGTAGACGGCGACGGCGGCGAAGATCCCGAAGATCCACATCCACAGCAGCAGCGACCCCGCCTGGCTGCCCCACACGGCCGTGAGCTTGTACTCGAGGGGCAACGTGGTCGAGGTGTACTCGGCGACATTGCGCAGCGAGAAGTCGTCGGTGATGAACGCGATCCACATCCCGACCATGGCGAGCGTGGTGAAGACGGCGACGCCGTAGACCGCGCGCTCGGCGCTGAGCTGCCACGCCCGGCGCCCCGGGCGGCGCGACGCGAGCGACATCACAAGCGCGTACACGGCCAGCCCCAGGGCGAGCAGCAGTACGGCCCTGCCGAAGAGGCTCACGCGATCACCGCGGGCTCAGCGGATGTGCGGCAGGCCGGGCGCCGCGGAACCATCACGTCGGACGGGCCCGGCTACTCGCCGGGGATCTTGGTTTCCGCGGTGAACTTGGACGGGCAGAGCGCGAGCAGGGTGT
>JBKHVQ010000158.1:0-18436 GCA_046569985.1 Thermoleophilia bacterium
AGCGGGCGATGTTCAGCAGCGCGGAGGAGACCCCCAGCCGATGCGGCGGGGCCTCCGAGATCGCCGTCGTGCTGATGGCGGCCGTCGACGACGCCATGCCGATTCCGAACGCGAACAGCCCCGGCAGCAGAGCCGCATAGGTCTGCTGCCCCGCCGCGACAGCCATCCACACCGCCCCCGCCGCCGCCAGCGTGAACCCGCCGCCCGCCATGCGATCCGAGCCCACCACACCCATCAGGCGCCCGGTGATCGGCGCGAACACCACATACGAGATCGCGATCGGCATGGTGGCGAAGGCCAGATCCACCGGGCTGAAGCCGAAGATCGCGGTGAACGCGAACGGCATCGTCACCAGCACCCCGAACAGCGCCGCCGCCGATGTGCCACCCGCCGGGTTCGCCCGCCGCGAGCCCGGCAGGCGCGCCAGCGCCAGATCCACCATCGGGTTGTCGGCGCGCCGCTCATGCCCCAGGAAGAGCGCCAGCACCGCGACCCCGCCCGCGCCCATCGCGAGCGTGAGCGGCGACAGCCAGCCCCACGCCCCGCCCCGCGACAGGGCCAGCAGCACGGCGAAGAGCCCGACGGCCGCCAGCACCGCCCCGACGATGTCGAAGTCGCGGTCGGCCGCCTCGTGACGCACCTCCACCAGCAGCAGCGCCGCGCCGGCCAGCACCACCACGCCCACGATCGGCGTCATCCAGAACACGCTGCGCCAGCCGAACGCCTCCACCAGCACGCCTGCCGCCACCAGCGCCACCACCGGCGCGAGGCCCAGCACCCCGCCCATGATTCCCAGCGCCGTCCCCCGCTCGCGAGCGCTGAACATCTCGGCGGCGTACGAGTATGCCGTCGGCGCCATCGCGCACGAACCGACCGCCTGCAGGATGCGGAAGGCGATCAGCGAGGGGGCGCTCCACGCGACCGCGCACAGCACCGAGGCCACGCAGAGGACCAGCACCCCCGCCACGAAGACCCGGCGCCGGCCGTACAGGTCGCCCGCCCGGCCCGCGAGCGCGAGCAGGGTGGCCTGAGTCACCAAGAAGCCCGTGACCACCCACGAGATCGCAGAGACGTCGACGCCGAGGTCGACCGCCATCGACGGCAACGCGATGTTGACGATGCTGATGTTGACGATCGCCAGCATCATGCCGCCGGCCACCACCATCAGCGCCATCCACCGCCAGCGGGGATGGGCGAGCAGGCGGGCGCGGATCGCCCGGAGGCGCGCGGTGCTCACGCCCGGGGGACCATCCGTCCCGCCGAGGACGGGCGGCCGTCCCGCCGCGTGCGCGGGACGGCCGCTAGCCTGCCACCCATGGCGCGCGGCGACGAGAAACTGTGGCGGTACGCCGACCTGGCGAGACTCTGGTCGCTGAGCCTGATCGGCGTCGGCATCGCGCTGCTCGGGCTCGCCGTCGCCCTGCAGGCGGGCAGCGCCGACGGGCTGTCGGGCACCTGGTTCGCGGCGGCGTTCGGGGTCGCGGGCATCTCCGGCATCATCCTCTACCCGCTCTTCCGCGTGTGGCTGCGCAAGAGCCTGCCCTCGGTGCGCCTGGTCGACGCGTCACGCGCCACCGGCGGGCGGCGCCTGGAGGCCAGCCCGCGCGACTGGCGGCGCTGGACGCTGCTCACCGCGCTCGTGCTGTTCGTCGGCGGGGCCGCGATGATGGTCTTCCTGATCGCCGTGCTGGGCGGCGGCGGCACCGCGGAGGGCGTCGTCGCCGGGGTGCTCGCCGCCTGGGGAGCCGCGACCCTCCACGATGTCGCCCGCATCCGCCGCACCGAGCACGACGAGGGGCGACGCTACTACGCGGCCTGCGAACGGCCGATCGGGGTCGGCAACCACCTCGTGTGGATGCGCGCGAGCGAGGGCTGACCCGGTCGCGCCGCCGCGCGCGGCGCAGCTGCTAACATACCCCCATGGGTATCCAGGACCCGCTCCGAGAGGGCGGGTTCTCAGCGAACGGGGGGAAGTCCGTGGCAGACGTCCACGAGCTCATCATCATCGGCGGGGGGCCCGCGGGCTACACGGCCGCCATCTACGCGGCGCGCGCGAACCTGTCGCCGCTGGTCGCCGAGGGATACGGAGCCGGCGGTCAGCTGATGCTGACGACCGACGTCGAGAACTACCCGGGGTTCCCGTCCGGCATCCAGGGACCCGAGCTCATGCAGGACCTGCGCGCCCAGGCCGAGCGCTTCGGGGCGCAGATGGTCACCGCCGACGTCGAGCGCGTCGACCTGTCCGGGCGCCCGTTCGGGGTCTGGATCGAGGGCACCGAGCACCGGGCCAAGGCCGTGGTCATCGCCACCGGCGCCACCGCGCGCTGGCTGAACCTCCCCAGCGAGACCGCCCTGCGCGGCTTCGGCGTGTCGACCTGCGCCACCTGCGACGGCTTCTTCTTCAAGGACAAGCCGATGGTGGTCGTGGGCGGCGGCGACTCCGCGATGGAGGAGGCGATCTTCCTCGCGCGCATGGCCGAGAGCGTCACGATCGTCCACCGGCGCGACAGTTTCCGCGCCTCCGAGATCATGGCGCGGCGCGCCCTCGACAACGAGAAGATCAGCGTGCGCTGGAACGCCGAGGTGGTCGAGGTGCTCGGCGACGGGAAGGTCGAGGCGGTGCGCGTGCGCGACACCGTGACCGGCCAGACCGAGGAGATCCCGACCGCGGCGATGTTCGTGGCCATCGGCCACGACCCCACCACCGGCCTGTTCGCGGACCAGATCGACCTCGACGGCGAGGGCTACATCATCACCGACGGCACGCGCACCAGCGTCGAGGGGGTGTTCGCCTGCGGCGATGTGCAGGACACCGTGTACCGCCAGGCGATCACCGCCGCGGGAAGCGGCTGCATGGCTGCGATGGACGCCGAACGCTGGCTCGAGGGCGCCGATGAGCAGCAGGGCGCCGTGACCGGCGCGACCACCGACACAAAGGACGCATGACGATGGCCGACGTTCTGGAGATCACGACCGACAACTTCCAGGGAACCGTGCTGGAGAGCGAGCTGCCGGTGCTGGTCGACTTCTGGGCCGAGTGGTGCGGTCCGTGCCGCATGATCGCCCCCGTGGTCGAGCAGCTCGCGCAGGAGCGCGACGGCCAGCTGGTGGTGGGCAAGCTCAACGTGGACACCAGCCCCGAGATCGCCCAGCGCTACAACGTCGCGGGCATCCCGTTCCTGGGTCTGTTCGAGCACGGCCAGCTCGCCCGGCACGCAGTCGGCGCCATGCCCAAGGCGCAGCTCGAGCGCACCCTCGGCCTGAGCAGCTGACGATGCCGAGCTACGACATGGCCTGCACCTCCTGCGGGCACGAGTTCGAGGTCTACCGGCAGGGCTTCCTGCGCGACGGCGACCGCACCTGCCCGCAGTGCGGCGCCGCCGAGGCCCGGCAGCTCTTCACCGGCTTCGTCACCGCGAAGCCCTCCCGGGGGGGCGAGGCGCCCAGCGTCGTCGGCTTCGGCGGCGGGGGCGGGGGCGGCGGTTGCTGTGGCGGAAGCTGTGGCTGCGGCCACTGACATGACCGCCCAGCCGGGCGAGGCGCCCGCGACGACGGCGCAGCTCACCGCCCGCCTGCGCCGGGCCGAGGGCCAGCTGCGCGGCGTGCAGCGCATGCTCGACGAGGGAGCCGACCACCGCCAGGTGCTCACGCAGCTGGCGGCGGTCAAGGCCGCCGTCGACCAGGTTGGCCTGCAGCTCATGTCCGAGCGGCTGCGCTCATGCGTGGCGGACGGCGACGCCGGCTGCCCCGAGGAGTTCGAGCAGGCGATGGCGACCTTCCTGCGCTTCACCACAATGGCCCGCTGACCGGGCCGCCCGGCACTCGGCGAAGCGGCCCGCCAGACGGCGTCCACCGGGCACGAAAATGCGCCCCGCGCTAAAGAAGCTCGCTGAGGTGGCGTATCGACCTGAAGCGTGGGTCGACGGGCCCGCCGCCGCGGGTGATGATGACCGGCGTGATGCCGGCGGCCAGCGCCCCCGCCCCGTCCAGGTCGGGGTCGTCACCGCAGTGCACGACCTCAGCCGCCCGCACCCCCAGGGCCGCCAAAGCTGCCTGGAAGATGCGCGGATCGGGCTTCGCGGCACCGCACTCCGCGCTGATGCACACCGCGCTGAAGCGGTCCGCGATGCCCAGGTCGGCGAGGACACCACGCAGCGAGGTGTCCCAGTTGCTGACCAGGCCGACCGGTATGTCACGCGCCCGCAGGTCATCGAGAAACGCCGCGGCGTCGTCCAAGAGGTGAAAGCGCAGCGATGCGACCATCATCGGCGCCAGCCGATCCACGGGCGGCGCCCCCGGGCCCAGCTCCGCCGCAAGCACCGCGGCGCACTCGCGCCGCAGGGCGGCGAGCGAATCCGCGTCGCGCCCGCGCAGGTGATTCGCCCGGTAGTGGGCGATCTCGGCGGCGAAGGCCCGCGCCACGACGCGGTCGGGGAGCGGAGCCCCCGCAGCGGCGAGCAGGCGGGCCAGCCGGGGCGCCGGCGGGTCGATGCCGATCAGGGTGCCGAAGGCGTCGAGCAGCACGGCCCGGGGCCGGATCCCGCCTGTTGTGGGTGATTCAGCCATGAGCGTCTATAGTTGACCGGCGGTGCGGCGTTGGAGAATTGGCGCAGTGATGTCCGGGCGAGTACGCGCCCTTCTGGCACTCGGCGCGATCATCGCGATCGTCGCCGCGTGGGCTCCGGCGATCGTCGCCCACCACTATGCCGACGGCCCCGGCGGGGCGGAGGTCAATCGTGCGAGAGTCGATCAGGGCTGGGAGTTCATCGCCGACGCCTCGCGCGAGTCGCGCGGGGCGCTGCTGGGCGACGACGCCGCCGCGCTCGCGCACGCTCAGCGCATCTGGGCGCGTCCGTCCGGAAGGGCCGAGTCGGTTGAGCTCGTCTACCTCGGCGGCCCCTTCACCGTGCCGGTTCCCCCGGGCGGGGTCATCCCTCCCGCCGGCCGCCGGGCCGCGAACCCGCCCGCGGACTTCGGCTGGGTCGTGCACGGGCGCGTACGCGGCGGTCCGCGCCAGATGATCGGCCTGCTCGACTACCACTCGGGCGCGGTGGCCTGGGACATCCGCCCGCGCCTGCGGAGCGGCAGCCGATGAGCGACACGCGCCGCAGGCGCCTGACCCGCCGCCGCAAGCGGCGCGGGGTGCGCACGCGCAACGCCCTCATCGCCGGCGGCATCCTGGGCGCCCTGGTGCTCGGCACATTGCTGGTGTCGGCCCTGGCCGTCCACACCGTGGCCGTCGACCTGCGCGACACCGAGATGAAGGAGATCAACGCCGGCGAGAACACGCGCATCTACGACAAAGACGGCAAGCAGCTCGGCATCGTCGCCGGGGTCACCAACCGCACCGAGGTGCCCTCCGGCCGCATCCCGAAGGTGCTCAAGCAGGCGACCGTCGCGATCGAGGACAAGCGCTTCTACCAGCACGACGGCGTCGACTACGTGCGCATCGTCGGCGCGGGCCTGAACGACCTGCGCAGCGGCGCCGGCCGTCAGGGCGCCAGCACGATCACGATGCAGCTGATGAAGAACCTCTACAACCCCGACGGCGGCTCGCGCGTGGCCGACATCGGGGTGAAGATCGAAGAGGCCTACCTCGCCTTCCAGTACGAGAAGGAATACACGAAGGACCAGATCCTCACGAAGTACCTGAACGGGGTCTTCTACGGCCAGAACGCCGTCGGGGTGCAGGCCGCCTCGCTCACCTACTTCGACCGGTCGGTGAAGGACATCACGCTGCCGCAGGCGGCCCTCCTCGCCGGCCTGCCGCAGGCCCCGAGCGCCTACAACCCCTTCAGCAATCCCCGCTCGGCGAAGGAGCGGCGCAACCTGGTGATCGACCAGATGGCCGAGCAGGGGATGATCACCCCCGAGAAGGCCGAGAAAGCCAAGAAATCGGGGCTCGGCCTCAAGCGCGGCACCGCGTACACGGCCAAGCGCGAGGAATACTTCTTCGAGTACGTGCGCCAGTTCCTGATCGACCGCTACGGCGAGCGCGCCGTGCAGCGCGGCGGCTTCCGGGTGTTCACCACCATCGACCCGGCCCTGCAGCGCGACGCGCGCGAGGCGATCAACGGGCGCCTGTTCTACGACGACGACCCCGCCGCGGCCGTCGTGACCGTCGATTCGCGCACCGGATACATCCGCGCGATGGCCTCGAATCAGAGCTTCAGCGACGACACCCAGTTCAACTTCGCCACCCAGGCCGAACGCCAGCCGGGATCGACGTTCAAGACCTTCGTGCTCGCCGAGGCGGTGCGCCGGGGCATCAACCCCCAGACGACCGTCTACGAAAGCAAGCGCCTCGACTACGACGACCCGCGCTGGGGCAAGATCGACGTGTCGACCTACTCCAACTCGTACAGCGGGCCCGTGTCGATCGCCCGCGCGACCCTGAGTTCCGACAACTCCGTCTACACGCAGATGACGCTCGACCTCGACCCGAACGCCGTCGTTGACCTCGCCTACGAGATGGGCGTGCCGAAGGAGCGCGACCTGCCGCGCTACCCGTCCGTCGGCCTCGGCGCCGGCGAGGTGACCCCGCTGGACATGGCCACCGCGTACGCGGCCCTCTCCAACGGCGGCTACCGCGTGCTTCCGGTCGCGATCTCGAAGATCGTGAAGCCCGACGGCAGCGAGGAGGTGTTCCGCCCGGGCCGCAGGCGCGTGCTGACCGACGGCCAGGCCTACGAGGTCACGCGCATCCTGCAGCAGAACATGACCGGCGGCACCGGCACCGCCGCCCAGATCGGCGTGGACGCCGCCGGAAAGACCGGCACCACCGACAGCTTCGTCGACGCCTGGTTCGTCGGCTACACGCCGCACTACTCCACCGCCGTGTGGGTCGGATACCCGAACGACCAGGGCGAGAAGCGCTACATGTACAGCGTGCACGGGCGAGCGGTCGCGGGCGGCACCTTCCCGGCCGAGATCTGGGGCGACTTCATGCGCAAGCTGGTCGAGCGCACCGGCGACACCACCAGCTTCCCGCTGCCGCAGACCCCGGCGGCCTGGTCCAGCTTCGAGAGCGACTTCACCCGCGACGCCGAGGAGGCCGAGGAGGAGGAGACCGAGTCGGAGGCCACCACCACCGAGGCGACCACCGAGACGACGCCGACGACGGCTCCCACCACGCGGCCCGCCCCCGTGACGCGACCGGCCCGCACCACGCGGCCCGCGCCCACGACGCGGCCGGCGCGCACCACGGCCCCCGCGCCGACGACGGCGCCCGCCCCCGCGCCGCCACCGCCGCCCCCTCCGCCACCCGCGACCTCCCCCGTCCCGCCGGCCACCTCTCCCTGAGAGCCCGGTGACCGCTCGCGACACGGCGCCGCGGCTGGGGAGGTGCCGGCGACGGGCCGTGGGCTGGTGCGCGCATCCGCTGGGGACGGCGCTGGTGGCCGGGACGCTGGCGCTGGCGGTGATGCTGTTCGGGCCGCCGGGCGGCGATGAGGCCGCCCACCTGTACCTCACCCAGGCGTGGCGTGACCACGGCTGGCAGCTCTGGGACAACTTCTGGTACTCGGGGCGCTATGCGCAGGTCAACTACAGCCTGCTCTTCTACCCCCTGGCCGCGCTCACCGGGCCCGCGGTCGCGGTCGCGCTGGCGGTCGCGGGGGCGGCGGCGGCATTCGCGGCGCTGGTGCGCCGCCGCTGGCCCGCCGTCGCGACGGGGCCGGCCGCAGCGTTCGCGGTGCTGCTGCCTCTGGGCGTAGTGGCGGGCACCTACCCTTTCCTGCTCGGCCTGGCCTTCGCGCTGGCCGCGCTCGCCGCCCTGGCGCACGGACGCACCGGGTGGGCCCTGGTGGCGATCGTGCTCACCGGGCCCGCGCACCCCCTGGCGCTGGCGTTCCTCGTCACCGTTCTCGGTTCGATCGCGCTGACCAGCCGCGGGTGGTGGCGTGAGCGCGGCTCCGTCGCGGTCGCGCTGGTGCTGACGATCTCATGCGCCGTGCAGGCGGTTCTGCTGCGCGGCTTCTCCACCGACGGCGCCCAGTATCCGTTCATACCGGCGAACGCGATCGCGATCGCCGGGTTCTGCATCGCCGGCCTGCTGCTCACGCGCGGCTTGCCCGACCAGCGCCCGCTGCGAGCGGTGTTCGTGGGCTACGGGGTGCTGAGCGCCGCCGCGTTCCTGGTGTCGTCGCCGATGGGCGGCAACGCGGTGCGCCTGCTGGCGCTGATGGGGGCGCCCCTGCTGCTGCTGCCGCTGTCGGCGCGGGGCTTCCGGCCGCGCGGGGTCGCGGTGACCGTCCTCACCGGCGTCGTCCTCTGGCAGGCGCTCCCCGCCGTGGCGGGCTGGCGCACCGTGGCCGAGTCGCGCGCCCAGCACGAGGAGTTCTGGTACCCGGTGATGGCCTTCATCGACGCGCACCATCGCCCGGGGGAGCGCGTGCAGGTGGTCGCGACCGCCGACAACTGGGAGGCGTTCTACCTGGCCCGCCGCGACGTGCCCCTGGCCCGCGGATGGTTCCGCCAGGACGACTTCCCCGCCAACCAGGCCCTGTACGAGGATCTGACGCCCGCCCGGTACACGAGCTGGCTGCGCCGGACCGCGGTGCGGTACGTGCTGCTGCCCGACGACCCGCTCGACTACAGCGCCCGCGCGGAGGCCGAACTGCTGCGCTCGGGCCGCTCGGGCCTGCGCACGGTGGCCCGCATCGGAGGCTGGACGGTCTTCGAGTACCCCGATGCACGCCCGATCGCGACCCCCGCCGAGCACATCACCGTCCTCGAGCTGACCGCGGACGCCGTGACCCTGAGCGTGCGTCGCGCCGGCACCTACCGCCTGCGGGTCCGGTACACCCCCTACTGGCACACCGACGGGGCGCCCGCGTGCGCGGCGCCGATGGCCCCGTGGGGGACCGAGTTGCGCGTCGAGCAGCCGGGCCTGGTGAAGCTATCGTTCGACGTGCGCCTGGGCACCTTCGTGGGGGCGGTCCTCGGCAGCCAGGGCGGCTGCGCAACCCCCGAGGACGACGCCCCGCCCCCCGTGAACCGCTCCGAGCCACTGCGGGCCGCGCCGCTGGTCGGCGCGGTGGCCGCGGGCGCGCGGTGACGGCGCGGGCGACGCGCGCGCGATCGGCGCATCCGTGGATCTGACGCTCCTCACCTGGAACATCTTCCACGCCCGCGACGGGCGGGCGGCGGGCGCGCTGCACGTGAACCGCAAACTCGAGGCCGATGGCCCGGACGATCGCCCGCTGGGGTCCCGACATCGCGGCCCTGCAGGAGGTCCCGACCTGGGCGGTGGCGCCCCTGGCGCGGAAAACGGGGATGAGCGCGGTGTGGGTCTCCACCGGTCCCCTCGTCGGGCCGCGGGCGCTGCGCGACCGGCTGGCGCGCGCCGACCCGGACCTGTGGCGCAGCCACGAGGGGAACGCCAACGTCCTCCTGATCGGCCCGCGCATGCGCGTCGTGCCCGGCGGCGGCCTGCGGCGCACCCTGAACGACCCCGGCACGATGGCCGCGACCCTCGGCCGCGCGCGGCCGCCGGCGCGCGAGGTGTTCCACTGGGCGATCGAGAGGCGGGGCATCGTCGCCGCCACCATCTGCGCCGGCGACGGGCCCGATCTGCGCGTGGGCTGCGTGCACCTGCACAACTCCTTCGTCCCGGGGCTCGCGCTGGCAGAGGCCACGCGTGCCGCGGCGGCGATGGACGAGGGCCCGCCCGTGCCGGCGGGGCTGCTGCTGGGCGACCTCAACGCGCGACCCGGGCATCCCGCGCACGAGGCCCTGCTGGCCGCCGGCTGGGTCGACGCCGGCCCCGGGGACGGCATCGACCGGATCCTCCACCGCGGGGTGGAGGTCGTCGCGCCCCCGAGGGCCCTGCCCGACGCGGCGCGCACGGTGCTCGCCCCGCACCGCGGCCGCTGGCGCCCGGTGCTGCTGTCGGACCACGCGCCCGTCGTCGCGCGCATGCGGCTGACACCCGTGGGGCGGCGGGAACGTCCGCGGCCGGCGTGAGTCCGGGGGCGTTCTTCGCGCCGCCCGGACCGTGCCGCCACATCGCCCGGTGGGCCATCCGCCGAAGCCCCTACCATCAGGACGTCCAGCACGTCGCGGAGCCCATGTGAAGTCAGGTCCCACACAGCACGTTCTTCGAGTCGGCGATGCCCGCGACCTCTCCGCGGTGCCCACAGGCTCGGTCCATCTCGTCGTCACGAGTCCGCCCTACGCCGACCTCAAGGAGTACGAGGACGCCGACGGGCAGCTGGGGAACATCACCGACTACGACGAGTTCCTGGAGATGCTGGACGATGTCTGGCGTGAGTGCCTCCGTGTACTCCTCCCGGGCGGGCGCATCGCCTGCGTTGTCGGGGACGTATGCATCTCGCGCAAGAGAGCCGGTCGCCACTATGTCCTCCCGCTGTCCTCGGACCTTCAGGTGCGGGCACGTCAGATCGGGTTCGACAACCTCACGCCGATTCGATGGCTGAAGGTCGCGAACATCAAGCTCGAGGCCTCCCGGTCGAGCCGGTTCCTGGGAAAGCCCAATCTGCCGAACGGGATCGTGAAGAACGACATCGAGCACATCCTCTTCTTCCGCAAGCCCGGCGGCTATCGCAAGCCGACACCGGAGCAGGAGGCCCTTTCCCGCATCGAGACCGAGGACTACGCCCGGTGGTTCTCCCCGGTGTGGGCGGACGTCAGCGGCCAGATCCGCAATCTGGGCCACCCGGCTCCCTTCCCTCCCGAGGTCTCTCGTCGCCTGATCCGGATGTTCAGCTTTGTCGGCGACGTGGTGCTCGATCCCTTCAATGGCACCGGAACGACGACTCTCACCGCCATCGAAACCGGTCGGAACTCGATCGGGTACGAGATCGTCCCCGCCTACGTCGAGACGGCGGCGAAACGCCTCGTCAAGGCCGGCTTCGCGGGCCAGTTCGCCGTCGAGGACCAGCGTCCTCCGGGACCCGTGCTGAAGTCCCGGACCGCCTAGAACGGTGGCGGTCCCGGCGCCGAAGTCCAGCGGGGTCGCATCGGTTGATGCGCTCGCCGCCAACCCGGCGATCACGCTCTCCGACTACATCGAAGCCTCGGCCGATTACATCCTGGCCGCGAGCGGGCTGAGCGACTCCCAGAAGAAGGCCGCGCAGATCCGTCTGAGCAACGGCCTCGGGACCGTGCTGCTCGACGACCTCCGCGTGCGCCTCGGACCGATGTCCCTGCCGGGTGCACTTGCGGGCGAGACCGACGTCGGCGGCGGTCTGCGCACGGCGAGGTCCGATGTGACCGACTTCGACCGGATCGACGGAGTGCGCCTCGCCGTGGAACTCAAACCCGTTCACCTCGCCGTGGGACGGGCCGTCTGGAACCGCCTCGGCGACGTCCGCGTCTTCGCCGTGAACCTGCACCTCAAGTTTCCGTTCGCCGTCGTCGCAGGTGTTCTGAGCGTTCCCACCGAGGAACGGGCGACATCGGGGCACGACACGACATGGAAGTCGACCGTCCACATCATCGAGAAGCTCAGCGGCCGACTCGCGCGCGCCGCGCGGCGCGATCTGGACAGCGATCCGCCCCACCTCCTCGAAGCGGCGACCGTCATCGTCTTCGACCCGCGGACGAGGAGGCTGCACCCCACGCTCCCTGAGCCCGGCCTCGGCATCCGGTGGGACGAGTGCGTCGACCGACTCGCCGAGATCTACCGGCTTCGCTTCGAGTGATCTCCCCGACTTCCCGCGCCGGCACCGCTCCTGGGCGTCGTCGCGAGTGCCGCGAGGGAGGGCGGTCCAGGGGACCGCGGAGTGACCACTGCACCCATCTACGGCAGGTCGCGCCTCCCGGCTCGAGTCGTCCGTTCCGCGGGGCGATACTGAAAGGGAGCGAAAGGACGCGACAGTGACCAAGCACATCTTCGACATCAGCGAGACCGCCACCCGCGAGCAGGCCGCCCGGCAGTTGCGCGTGCTGGCCGACCAGATCGCCGACGGGTCGATCGAGATGGCCTACGGCGACTTCGATGCACCCACGCCGGTGACCGAGCCGCTGCACATCGTCATCGACCTGACGCGTCACCGCCACAACCACGAGCTGGTGATGCACGCGCGCTGGGCGCACGGGGACGGGCACTAGCAGCACCGGGGCTCTCAGGGGGCACGGATGCGCAGCTGGGCGACCAGCAGCGCCATCACGACCACGGCCGCGGCGCCGGCCCACCGGCGGCGCCGCGGGGACGCGTCCAGCCAGGCGGCCAGCGGCCACATCAGCGGGAACGCCAGGACGCCGAAGCGCGCCATCGACGCGAATGACCCCGTCGAGAGCGGGATGGCGAGCGCGACCAGCGAATAGCCGACCCACGGCGAGCGCAGGCCACCCTCATCGCGCCAGAGACGCGCGAGGAGGGCGACATAGAGCGCGCTGAACAGCACGTCGCGGGCGGCCGAGGTCCAGCGAGAGTCGGCGTCCAGGTGCACGATCTGGTCGGCGGCGGCGACCCACTCCGATGGCAGGGCGGTGATGATCCCCAGCCCCACCTGGCCACGGTCCCACGCGCCCTGGGCCTGCAGGGGGAGGGTGGGCGAGCCACGCTCGGCCCACATCCACAGCCCGAACAGCGCCAGAGCCAGGGCCGCGGGCGCGAGGGCCAGCGCGATGTTGCGCGCGCGGGCGGGCCTCGGACCGGTGAGCGCGATCAGCGCGACGAGAACCGCGACGATGATGCCTGGCGGGCGGCTGAGGGCGGCGACCGCGGCGACCGACCCGGCGAGGGCGAACCGGCCGCGCGTGGCGAGCAGGGCGGCGGCGAGCGCGCAGGCCAGCACCACCGCCTCCGTGTAGGCCATCGCGGCGAACGCCGTCGGCGGGAGCAGGGCCAGCGCCCACGTCGCCCGGTCGGCCAGCCGCTCGGATGACAGGTGCCGCCGCGTCAGGGCGTGCAGCCCCGCGAGCGCCCCGAGGAACGCCAGGTTCGCGACCACCAGCATCCCGATGAACGGATTGACGCCCAGCGCGAGGAACGCCGCCATGATCCCGGGCACCAGCGGGAAGAAGGCGAGGTTGCTGTCGATCACCCCCACCTGGCCCAGATCCCGCGCGTAGCCGTGACGGGCGATGTCGAGGTACCAGGTGACATCCCAGTCGCCGAGGAGGACGAGCGCCGACGGCACCGCGGGGTCGATGTACCGCTGCAGCACGAAGAGGTCGGCCACGCCGGGATCGGGCCCACGAGGGGCCAGGCCGATCGTGAGGCTGAACACGACGGCGAGCGCGAGCACCAGCGCCCGCGACACCGCCCACGCCCGCACCGGGACGGGCACGCCCGCGACGGCGGCCCGCAGGCGGGCGGCGGCGGTCAGGGGCGCCACGCCGCGACGCTCACTGCCAGCGAGACCGCGGCGGCCACCATCGCGGCGGCGGAGGTGAGCCAGCTCGGCGGCTCGCGGTCCACCGGCACGTCCACGGCGCCCGCCACGTTCTCGCCGACCACCGCGAGCGTGACGTCGGTGTCGACGCCGGCCCACAGGGCGGCGCCCGGCGCCAGCAGCGCGGCGATGAATGCGACGGGCCCCGCCCAGCGCGCCACCGCAGGCCGGCGGTCCGCGGCGGCGGCGGCCAGCGCCGCCCCCGCGGCCGCGATGGCGATCGCCAGCAGCGGGACGAGCCAAAGCACCCCCGACACGTCGAGGCCCGTCGCGCTGACCGTGCCGCCCGGGACCCGCGCCGAGTACCAGCCGAGGGTCGGGAGCGCGGCGAGCGCCGCGGCGCACGCCAGCAGCACCACGCCCGCCAGGCGGGCGCTCATGTGCCCTCCCCGCCGCGACGACGCGCCACGATCACCCCGTCCTCCTCGAACACGATCTCGAAGCGTGGATCATCGCGCAGCGCCGCGACGCGGGCCTCGTGCACGTTCGGGGCGATCGCCCCGAACACGAACGGGCGCAGGCGGTCGACGATCACCCACCGGGCGTCGTCGATCTGGGGGAAGAAGAGGATCCGGCGGCGCGCCGAGACATGCGCGCCGATCAGGTTCCCCGCCGAGACGGCCTCGCCGTCGGGGATGAGGGCCACGGCGCGGGCCAGGGTGCGCGCGTGCGCGTCGGGGGCGTACTGGGCGGCGCGGTCATCCGAGCCCAGCGGCACATGGCTCCACCACGGCAGGGGACCCAGCACCACCCCGGCCAGGGCGACCCAGACCACCCACGCCGCCATCGGGCCGCGGAGGGAACCGGGCGCGAATCGCTCCAGGCGCGGTCGCAGCCGCGCCAGGCCCAGCAGCGACGCGGCGACGAAAAAGGGGACGATGACCGCGACGTAGTGGTAGCGGAACGAGTACTGCGGGTACCACTCGGCGAGCAAGTTCAGCCCCAGCTCGGGAAGCGCTGCGGCCGCCAGCAGCGGGGCGGCGAGCGGCAGGAACAGCAGGGGCGCCAGCAGCGCCGCGAGGTACGCGAGCCGGCCGGGCTCGGCGACGGTCTCGACCACCACCCACGGACGGGTGAGCACCGTTCCGACGACACCGGCCGGGCCGTCGCCGAGATGGGAGTAACGCCCGATGAACTCGCTCGGCTCGCCGCGGTTGAAGTGGGGGATGATCACGGTCATGCAGAGGGCCACCCAGGCCAGGGAGGCCCCCGCCAGGACGGCGCCGGCGCGCCGCGCGCCGCTCACGAACAGCCAGAGGCCGAGCACCGCCAGCGCCAGCCCCACCTGCTCCTTGGTGAGCGCCGCCGCCACAGCGAACACCGCCAGCCACAACCAGCGTCGCTCCTGCGCGAACCAGATGCAGAACAGCAGCAGCGGGGCCGCGAGGGTCACCGGGTGGAACTCGGCCACGGTCGCCCACTGCAGCGGGGGGTACAGCAGGTAGACGGCGGCGGCCGCCACGCCCAGGCGCGCGTCGCCGAGCCAGCGGCGGCCGAGGTGGTACGCGGGGATCGCGCCCGTCGCCACGATCACCGCCTGCGCGATGAGCATCGCCTCGGGCAGGTGCCCGGTCCAGGTCAACGGCGCGAACAGCACCAGGATCGGGTCGACGTGGGCGCCGAGGCGCACGAACTGGCGGCCGGCGACATCCGTGGTCTCCAGGGGCCGGCCCTGCGCGGTGCTCCAGACCGCCTGGACCATGTTCCCGAGGTCGAAGCGACCGGTCCAGAACGACCGGTGGCGCTGCACCGAGAGGTACGAGAACACCGCCGCGTAGACCGCGGCCATCGCCCAGACGGCCGCGGCCGGGCTGCGCAGCCTCACCGGGGGGCCGCGGTGGAGAGCCGGAAGACCATCACGCCGTCGCGATCGTAGACGACATCCCAGCGCGGATCCGCGCGCAAGAGGGCCACTCGCGCGGCGTGGCCGGGCGGATCGCGGCGGTCGCCGAGATAGGGCCGCTTGCGGTCCACGACCACCCACTCGGCGTCGGCGATCACCGGGAACATGTGGATGCGCTCGCGCTCCGAGAGGTGGGCCCCCATCGTGTTGCCCGCCGACACCGGCGCGTCGCCGGGGATCAGCGCCACCGCGCCGCGGGCCGCCGCCGCATGCCCTCCGACCGCGTAGCTGCCGGCCCGCTCGTCCGAGCCGAGGGGCACATCGCTCCACCAGGGCCCCGGGCCCAGCACCACCCCGGCCGCGGCCACCGCCCCGACCCAGATCGCCACAACGCGGCCGGGGCGGGCCAGGAAGGCCGACAGGGGAGCCCATCCGCCCCAGTCGCGCACACGCGCCAGGCCGAGGATGGCGGCGCACACGAAGAACGGCGCGATCACCGCCGTGTAGTGGAAGTGGACCTGGTGCTGGCTGGGGAGGTCCGAGAGCATGTTGATCGCGAGGTCCGGCAGCGCGCCCGCGGCCAGCAACGGGGCGGCCAGCGGCAGGAGCAGCAACGGCACCAGCAGGGCCGCCAGATAGGCGAGGCGCTCGGGCTGCACCAGCAGCTCGGCCACCACCCACGGCCGCGTGATGATCGTGGCGAGGATCTCGCCCTGGCTGTCGCCGAGATGCGAGTAGCGGCCCACGAACTCCGACCCCTCGCCGCGGTTGAAGCGCGGGATCACGACGAGCACCGCGAGCAGCGACCAGGTGATGCCGGCCGCCGCCAGCAGCGCCCCGGCCCGGCGGGCGCCGCGCACCGCCATCCACAGGCCCAGCATCGCCAGGGCGAGGCCGACCTGCTCCTTGCCCATCGCCGCGAGCGGCGCGCAGACGCCGAGCACCACCCAGCGCCGCTCCTCGGCCGCCCAGATGCAGAACATCAGGAGCGGCGCGGCGAGTGTCACCGGGTGGAAGTCGGTGACCACGGCCCACTGCAGCGGGGGGTACAGCAGGTAGACGCCCGCCGCCGCCAGGCCGAGGCCGGTGCCGCCGAGCCAGCGGCGCCCGAGCAGATAGGCGGGGTAGGCCCCCGCGGCGACGATCACGGCCTGGGTGACCAGGAGGGCCTCCGGCAGGTGGCCGGTCCATGTCAGCGGCGTGAAGAGCAGCAGCAGCGGGTCGACGTGGGCGCCGAGGCGCACGAACTGGTTGCCGAACAGGTCCGTGGTCTCGAGCGGGCGGCCCTGCGCGGTGCTCCAGACCGCCTGGACCATGTTCCCGAGGTCGAAGCGGCCCGCCCAGAACGCGTGGAAGCGCGCGACCGAGAGCGAGCCGAGCACCGACGCGTAGACGGCGGCCATCAGGGTCACCCATGCCAGGGGCGAGGGCCGGCGCAGGGCCCGCGCGAGCGCGGCGCGGCTCACCGGCGGCGCGCCACCAGCACCGCCACGCCGATGAAGGCCAGTTCCACCAGGGTGAGCATCAGCCGCGAGCCGACGGCGAGGGCGACCGCGACGCTGTCGGGGAGGTTCTGGGCGAGCGCGAGCGCGAAGACGCCCTCGCGCACCCCGAGGCCCGACGGGATGATCACCGCGATCACCGAGACGGCGAACGACAGCAGGAAGGCGGAGCCGATGAACACCGGCCCGCCGGCCTCCGTCCCCGCCGCCGACCACACCAGCAGCCACATGCCCACGCCGAGCAGGGCCGCGATGAGGGCGAACCAGCCGACGAGGGCGGCCAGGGCGCCGGGGCCGATCAGCCGCGGCAGGGGCTCCCGGCCCGCCTTGCGCAGCGCCCACGCGCTGGCGGGCCCGAAGACGCGCGGGTGGAGCACCAGCAGCCCGAGCGGCAGCGCCGCGACGTACCAGACGGCCGAGCCCCCGATGCCGTAGACCACGACGAACAGCACCGCGGCCGCGGCGGCGACCCCCACCGACAGGACCCACTCGTAGATCATGGCCGCTGCGGTGGCCCGGCGGGGCACGCCGCGCTCGTGGCTGAGCACGACGCGCCCGACGACCATCAGAACGCTCCCGGGCACGTACCGGCCCAGCAGCGAGCGGCCCCAGATCGAGACCACGACGCTGCGGGGCGGGCAGGGGGCGTGCAGGCGCTCGAGGATCAGGACATACCCCGCGGCGCTCGCCAGGTAGAAGACCACGAGGACCGCGGTGCCGGCGATGAACGGAGCCCACCGCAGGTCCCAGTCGTAGTCGCGCACCTCGCTCCAGCCGCGCACCAGGGCGTAGCCGAGGAACGCGCAGATGAGCAGGCCCGCCGCCAGTCCGAGGCGGCGGCGCCAGGGGCCCTTCACCGCCGGGGCGGCGACGTCCTCAGTCGGGCCGGTCGCCACGCCGCGCGACGGCGATGAGGCCGTGGTAGCCCGGCCGGCGACCGAGGAACAGGGTGTCGACCTCCAGCATCGCGCGGATGGCGCGTGAGGCCAGCCGGGGCGGGGGCCCGCCCAGGCCGGCGCCGCCGCGGCCCTCGCGGATACGCATCCGCCGGCGCAGCATCGGGCGGTAGACGTGGCGGTGGTAGAAGCCGGTGAGCGGGAAACCCCAGCCGGTCACCTCGACATCACCGAAGCCGGCACGCTCGATGCGCAGCCGCAGCTGCTCGGCGGTGTAGCGGCGCCGGTGGCCGGCCCACCGGTCGGTCCAGTCATAGCGGTAGGGGTTCGCGGGGACGGTGACCAGCAGGAACCCACCGGGGCGCAGCGCCGCCGCGAGCTCCCCCAGGGCGGCGGCATCGTCATCGAGGTGCTCCAGCACCTCCGCGCACACCACCGCGTCGAAGCTCGCGGGCTGCAGGTCGAGCGTCCCCGACCCCAGCTCGCTGCGGATGACCGGGTTGTCGGCGGCGACCCCGCGCTCGACCAGCCCGGCCCGCACCCAGTCGCAGAAGGGGGCGCTGGCGTCCACGGAGGTGACCTGGAAGCCCGCGTCGATCAGCTTGAAGGTGAGGCTGCCGGCGCCGGCGCCGGCGTTCAGCACGCGCCGCCCGGGCCGGGCGCGCCGCAGACGGCGCAGAACCAGCGACTCGCGGTAGTCGTGGCGGGGCCCGTAGAGCTCGGGCGCGTCACCCCAGGCGTGGTCGGTCTCGGTGGTGCTCATCGAGGCGGGAGGGTAGCGGACGAGGGCCGGCGCGCCGCTGCACGCGCCCGCGGCGCATGGCACGAATT
>JBKHVQ010000159.1:0-5633 GCA_046569985.1 Thermoleophilia bacterium
CGCGTCGCCGGCGGCGGTGACCGTCTGGAGCGAGCCGTCGAAGGTGCCCTCCGCCAGCACCGGACGGGTGCCGTCCGCGCCGACCGCCTGCAGTTCGAAGGTCACGCCCGGTGTCGGCGACAGGATCTGCGCCTCGGTGACCACGGCGGGGGCGTCCAGCCGCAGCAGCAGCCCGACCCCGTCCTTGAGGCCGCCGAAGGTGGGCGTGTCCTGGTAGCGCTCGGTCAGCCAGGCGGTGTCCGGGTCGCCGTCGACCGCGAGATCGCGCTGATCCGGGTTCTCCTGACCGTCGCCGCCGTCGGCGGGCGGGTCGAAGTCGCGCACCGCGGTGATGGTGAGGTCCGCCGCCTCGGAGGCGTCGACCTGCGCCGGGGTGTCCGTCCCGCCGGAACCGTCGCGGCTCATCCAGATCCCGGCACCCCCCAGGGCGAGCACCGCGAGCAGCATCACCGCGGTGAGCGCCATCACGCGCCGCCGTCTGCGCCGTGGGCGCGGCCGCCGCGCGGTGGCCGTGTCGACCGCCGTGTCCGGCCCGGTGCCGATGCGGCCCGCGCCGGTGACCGGCCGCGGGAAGATGGCGGTGCCCCCGTCGCCGGCCGGGCCCGCCTCCAGCGCGGCGGCCATCGCGCCGGCCGTGGGGAAGCGGTGCGCGGGGTCCTTGTCGGTGGCCCGCATGACGATCGCGGCCAGCCACGGCGGGATGTCCGCGACCACGGTGCGCGGGTCGGGCAGCGGCTCCGAGCAGTGCTTCATCGCCACCGCGACGAACCCCTCGCCCATGAACGGCAGGGTCGCGGTGAGCGACTCGAACAGGACGATGCCGAGCGAGTAGACGTCCGAGCGGGCGTCGAGCGCGTGGCCGTTGGCCTGCTCGGGCGACAGGTAGTCGGCGCTGCCCAGCAGCATGTCGGTGCGCGTGAGGCTCGCCTCGCCCTCCGCCTCCATCATGCGCGCGATACCGAAGTCGGCGAGCTTCGCGGTGCCGTCGGGAGAGAGGAGCACGTTCTGGGCCTTGATGTCCCGGTGGACGACGCCCTGGCCGTGGGCGTACTCCAGCGCGCGCGCCACTTGGGCGCAGATGCGCACGGCGTCGTCCGCCGGCAGCGGCCCCTCGCGCCGGATGCGCGCCTTCAGGTTCTCGCCCTCGACCAACTCCAGCACCAGGTAGGGCCCGTCGGCGTCCTCACCGCGGTCGAGTACGTGCACCAGGTTCGGGTGGGAGAGGCGCGCCACCATCAGTGCCTCGCGACGGAAGCGCTCCGCCAGTTCGTCGTCGGCCACAAGGCCGGCGTGCAGGCGCTTCACGGCCACCGGGCAGTTCAGCACGGTGTCGGTCGCCCGCCACACGGTCGCCATGCCGCCGCGCCCGATCAGCTCGTCGAGCTGGTACCGCTCGCCCAGGAGGGTGTCACTCACCCGGTCAGGATACCCCCGCGCGGGCCGGGCGCCGCGACGGGCATCGGACGCGGTTTAGACTCACGATGTGGCTGCCCCGAGTACCGTGCTCGTCGTCGAGGATGACGAGGCCATCGCCGAGAGCGTCTCGTATGCGCTCGACCGCGCCGGCTTCCGGCCGCTGCTGGCCGCGGACGGCGCGCTCGGCCTGCGCCTGTTCCGCCAGCACCGCCCCGATCTCGTCATCCTCGACCTGATGCTGCCGAAGATGGACGGCTGGCGTGTCATCGAGGACCTGCGGTCCGAGGACCCCCGCGTGCCGGTGATCGTCTGCAGCGCGCGCACCAGTGAGTACGACCGCGTCCACGGCCTCGAGATGGGGGCTGACGACTACGTCACCAAGCCGTTCTCGATGAAGGAACTGGTGGCGCGCGTCACCGCGCATCTGCGCCGGGTCGAAACGCACCGCAACCCCGACGGCGAACGCGTCATCACCGCCGGGCCCCTCGTGGTCGACCCCGACCAGGTCCAGGCGTTCGCCGACGGCCGGCCGATCGGGCTGACCCCACGCGAATTCGAGGTCCTCTACGTGCTGGCGCGCGCCGAGGGGAAGCCCCTTCCGCGCGAGCGGATCTACCGTGACGCGTGGGGCTACGAGATGATGCGCGGCGACCGATCTGTCGATGTCTTCGTGCGCAAGCTGCGCCAGAAGCTCGCGGCCGCCATACCGGACACCACCTTCGTCCAAACCCACTACGGGGTGGGGTACCGCTTCGAGCCGGCCGCGGCGGACGAGGCCGACTCGTAGCGGATCGTCGAGCGTCTACGCGCCGGCCGCGTCGGGCGGTTCGGGCGCGAGGTCGCCCTGGCCGGACGGCGTCGGCGGTCGCTGGAGGCGGTTGGAGCGCATGAACAGGTAGACGATCCCGCCGATCGCCCCGCCGGCGAGCGGCGCGACGAGGTAGATCCACAGGTCGCCGCCGTCGCCGGCGATCAGCACCGGGCCGATCGAGCGCGCCGGGTTGAAGCCACCGCCGCTGACCGGCCACATGGCGACCGCCACCGCGAAGATGTAGCCGCCGATGGCGGCGGGGGCGAAGACGCCGCTCCACGGCGCCCGCTCATCGGTGGCGACGGCGCTGATGAGGATCACGAACAGGGCGACGCCGACGATCTCCAGCACGAAGGCCTCGCCGTCGGTGCCGCCCGGGTGGTTCACGAGGGCCTCGCGCACCTCCGAGCCGAAGGTGAGACCGATGGCCGCCGCGGCGATCAGCGCGCCCGCGATCTGGGCGATCCAGTAGCCGACCACCTCCACCCACGGGAAACGTCCGCCCGCGGCGAGCCCGAGGGTGACCGCCGGGTTGAAGTGCCCGCCCGAGATGTGCCCGAACGCAAAGATCGCGAGGGCGAGACCGAAGCCGAAGCCGACCGCGATGACCATCCCCGAGTTGCCGAACGCATCCGGCTGGGTCACCACGACGGCGACGGCCGCGAACGCGATGAACAGGAACATGAACGTACCCAGCACCTCGGTGAGCAGGCGCATCGGAAAGGACGGGGACGACGAGACCTCTGTCACGGAAAACCTCCTTTTAGGGGCGGTACGTGATGAGATGGAGGTACGGATCGGTCATCGCGCCACGAGGGGGACGCACATGGCGCACGGACTGCTAGATTTCCCGCGCTCGATCGCGGGGGGATGCCCGAGTGGTCAAAGGGAGCGGTCTGTAAAACCGCCGGCTCAGCCTACGGAGGTTCGAACCCTCCTCCCCCCATCGCGCGCATGAGCACCGGTGTCCGGCGCGCCCGGGAGTGGCGTCCCGAGCCGATCCACCTCCGCCCGTTCGCGGTGTTCGCGGCGCTCGTCAACGGCGCCCTCGCCCTTCTCCTCGCGGCGGCGCTGCTTCCGGGCGTCGACATCGACGGGTTCGCCGGCGCGATCGTCGCCGCCGCGCTGATCGGCCTGCTCAACCTGCTGCTGCCGCCGGTGATCGCCGCCCTGCGCATCCCGTTCACCGTCGGGCTCACGTTCCTGATCGTCCTGCTCCTCGACGCCGGCCTGCTGATGTTCGTGTCGAGCCTTGACGCGGACGCGTTGACGATCGACAACTTCGGCTGGGCGCTCGCCGCCGCGCTGGTGACCTCGGCGCTCGGCCTGGTGCTGGAGGTCGTCACCGGGACCAACGACGACCTCACCTACAACCTGCAGGTCGTGCGACGCGTCGCGAAGCGCACGGGAACCCCCGTGCAGACCGACGTGCCGGGCCTCCTGTTCCTGGAGATCGACGGGCTGTCGCTTCCGGTGCTCCGCCGGGCGATGCGCGACGGCCATGCGCCGCAGATGGCGCGCCTGCTCGCACGCGACTCGCACCGGATGGTCGAGTGGGAGACCGACCTCTCGTCGCAGACCGGCGCCAGCCAGGCGGGCATCCTTCTCGGCGCGAACCACGACATCCCCGCGTTCCGCTGGGTCGAGAAGGAGACGGGCACGACCGTCGCCTGCTCGGCCCCCGCCGACTGCGCCGCCATGGAGGCGCGGCTCTCGAGCGGGAACGGGCTGCTGTCGGGCGGCGGCGCGAGCCGCGGGAACCTGTTCTCGGGTGATGCCGAGGAGATGATCCTCACGGTGAGCCGCCTCGACGCGGAGCGGAGGGCCAACCCCGGCTACCGGGCCTTCTTCGCGAACGGCTTCAACGTCACCCGCACGGTGGTCCTGTTCGTGTGGGAGGTCGTCATCGAGATCTCCGCCGCGGTGCGCGCGGTGAGGCGCGATGTGCGCCCGCGCGGTCATCGCGGCGGCCTGTATCCGTTCCTGCGCGCCGCGATGTGCGTGGGCGTGCGCGACCTGGTCGTGTTCGCGGTCCTCACCGACATGATGCGTGGCCGGCCGGTGGTGTACGCCACCTTCGCCTCATACGACGAGGTCGCCCACCATTCCGGGCTGGAGCGCTCCGACACCCTCGAGGCGCTGCGCAAGCTCGACCAGCAGATCGGCCGCCTGGAGCACGCCCGCCGCCACGCGCCGCGTCCCTACGAGCTGGTGATCCTGTCGGACCACGGCCAGACCCAGGGCGCCACGTTCCTGCAGCGCAACGGCTACGCCCTGGAGGATCTCGTGCGCCGGGCCGTCGACGACGGGGATGTCGTCGGCCTGGCGACCGGCGACGAGAACGACACCGCGGTGGGGAAGGCCCTGCGCGAGGCGACCGGCGCGGCGCCGCAGCCGAGCGAGGGTGAGGACGAGGGCCGCCTCGAGCGTCGCCCCGTGGCGGTGCTCGGGTCGGGGAACCTCGGCCTGATCTACCTCACCGACATCCCGCACCGGCTCACCCGCGAGGAGATCGACGCGCTCCACCCGCGGCTGCTGCCCGCTTTGCGCGCGCACCCCCACGTGGGGTTCGTGATGGTGCGCACCCGCGACGGGCGCGCCGTCGCCCTCGGCGCCGCCGGCGAGCACGATCTCACCACCGGCACGGTGACGGGCGCCGACCCGCTCGCCCCGTTCCCCGGGGGGGCGGCGCGGCACCTGCGGCGCACCGACGGGTTCTCGAACGCCCCCGACATCCTGGTGAACAGCTTCTACGACCCCGAGCTCGACGAGGGCTGCGCCTTCGAGGAGCTGATCTCGTTCCACGGTGGCCTCGGCGGCAGCCAGACGCAGCCGTTCATCATGTACCCGCTCGACTTCCCGCTTCCCGATGAGCCGATCGTGGGCGCCGAGGCGGTCCACGGGGTCCTGATGGGCTGGCGGCGGATGGTCCAGGGGGACGAGTTGTCGCCGGCCGCCGGGGCCCCCGCGGTGCCATGAGCACCGGTGGCCCCTGCCGGGTCGCCTGGTGGGGGCATTCCACGACGGTGGTCGAGATGGGCGGGGCGCGTCTGATCACCGACCCCGTCCTGACGGCGCGGGCCGGTCACCTGACGCGCAAGTCCGGGCCCGCGCCGGAGCCGGGCGAGTTCGACGCGGTTCTGATCTCCCATCTGCACATGGACCATCTGCATCTGCCCTCGCTGCGGCTGCTCGCGCCGCGCCACGTGGTGGGGCCGCCGGGCCTGCGCGCCCTGCTGCGCGCGGCCGGGATCGAACGGGTGACCGAGGTGGAGCCCTCCGATGAGATCACCGTCGGTGGCATCGCTGTGCGCGCCGTGCCGGCGGACCACGAGGGGAGGCGCACGCCGTGGTCGGCTCCGTCACCGGCCCTCGGCTATCTCGTGATCGGCTCGCATCGCGTGTA
>JBKHVQ010000160.1:0-1961 GCA_046569985.1 Thermoleophilia bacterium
GTCGCCGGCGACGATGGTGTGTCCCGCGTTGTTGCCGCCCTGGAAGCGCACGACCACGTCGCTGCGCTCGGCGAGCAGGTCGACGACCTTGCCTTTGCCCTCGTCGCCCCATTGGGCGCCGATCACCACGCTTGCCGACACCGGCTAGTCCTCTCGCATCAGGTTGTCGAACTTGGCGTAGCTGCCCCGGAAGGTCAGCTTCACGCGTTCCGTCGGCCCGTGGCGGTTCTTGGCCACGTTGACCTCCGCGACCCCTTTGTCGTCCGAGGTCTCGGGGTTGTAGTACTCGTCGCGGTAGATCATGAGCACCAGGTCGGCGTCCTGCTCGATGGCGCCCGACTCGCGCAGGTCGGAGAGCATGGGGCGCTTGTCGTTGCGGGCGTCGGGTGAGCGGTTGAGCTGGGAGACGACGATGATCGGCACCTCGAGGTCCCGCGCGAGCATCTTGAGTCCGCGGGAGATCGCGGAGATCTCCTGCACGCGGCTCTCCTCGCGGCGGGAGCCGCCGCCCTCCATGAGCTGGATGTAGTCGACGATCAGCAGGTCGAGCCCCTCGCGGCTCTTGAGGCGACGGCATTTGGTGCGCATCTCGCCGAGGCTGACGCCTTCGGAGTCGTCGATGAACAGGCGGGCCGCCGACAGCCGGTCGGCGGCCCGGCCGACGCGCGACCAGTCCTCGGGGGCGAGGCGCCCGGAGCGGATGCGCCCGGCGTCGACGATGGCCGTCGATGAGAGCAGGCGCTGGATCAGCTCGTCGCCGCTCATCTCGAGGCTGAAGATCGCGACGCTGCGTTCCTCGTTGAGTGCCGCGTGCTCGGCCATGCAGAGCGCGAGCGCGGTCTTGCCCATGCTGGGGCGGGCGGCGACGACGATCAGGTTGCCCGGCTGGAGCCCGCCGATGACTTTGTCGAGGTCGAGAAAGCCGGTGGGCACCCCCATTATGCCCTCGGGCCCTTCGGCGGCTTTGGTGAGGCGCTCGAGGCCGCCGATCACGAGGTCCTTGGCGCGGGTGAAGTCGCCGCGCACGCCTTTCTGGGAGAGCTCGTAGACGAGGGTCTCGGCGCCCTGCACCATCGCGGAGGTCTCGCCCTCGCGCTGGGCGACCATCTTCTCGATCTCCTGGCCGACGCGCAGCAGGCGGCGCTGTGTCGCGGTGTCGCGGACCATGCCCGCGTAGGTGCGGTAGCTGGCGGCGATGAAGGGGGTCTCCATCAGCTCCAGCACCGCGACGCGGCCGCCGGCGGCCTCCAGCTCGCCGTTCTTGGTGAGCGCCTCGATCACGGTGATCGGTTCGATCGGCTCGCCCACGTTGAAGAGCGCGGACACGGCCCGGTAGACGGCGCGGTGGCCCTCGCGGTAGAAGTCGAGTTCGTCGACCATCGAGAGCACCTCGGCCGCGTAGGCGTCGGCGGCCATGATGCTGGCAAGCAGCATGGCTTCCGCCTCGACGTTCTGCGGAGGCGTGATGCTCTCGGGCATGGCGGGAAGGGCCCTCTGCGGGCCGGACGGGGCCGCGGGTCCCCTAGTCCATCAGAGGGCTGACGATGGTCTTGACCTCGGTGGCCAGACCTGGCGCCAACTCGACCGGCACGGAGTAGGTGCCGACGGCGCGGATGGCGGGCTCGACGGTGATGTGGCGCCGGTCCACCTTCACGCCGCGGGCCTCCTCGATGGCGGTTGCGACGTCGGCGGCGGTGATCGAACCGAAGAGGCGGCCGTCGTCGCCGGCCTTCGCCTTGAGGGTGAGGATGGTGCGGCTGAGCAGGTCGGCGAGTTCCCTGGCCTGTTCGGCGGCCTTGCGCTCGGCGGCCGCCCGCTGCTCCTCTCGGCGGCGGATCTCGGCGATGCGGCCGGGGGTCGCCGCCTCGGCGAGGCCGCGCGGCTCCAGGTAGTTGCGCATGTACCCGCGGGCAACGTTCACCACCGTGCCGGCCGTGTCCAGGCCCTCGACCTCGTCCAGA
>JBKHVQ010000161.1:0-8184 GCA_046569985.1 Thermoleophilia bacterium
CGCCGCCCCCGCGATCAGGGTGAGGTTCGCGATGTTCGATCCCACGACGCTGCCTACCGCGATGTCCAGCGAGCCCTGGCTCGCGGCGAGGATCCCGGTGACCAGTTCGGGCGTGCTGGTGCCGAAGCCGATCACGACGGCACCCACGACCACGGCCGAGATCCGCAGGGCGAGCGAGATGCGCGCTGCGGCCAGCACGAAGTGGTCGGCGGCGACCGCGAGCACCACCACTCCGGCCACCAGGGCCACGATGTTCAGAGCCGGCATCGGCGTGCATCATGCCCTACCGGCGCGGGCCGATGACCTCGGCGGCCGGTATCCCGGTGTGTGTGACGACCGGGCGGCGTACATGCGGGTCGGTAGGAGGCCGGGGCGGCTGGTAGCGTCCAGCCGGTGACCGAGACCGTCCTCAGGCGCACCCCGCTATTCGACCGGCATGCCGCCCTGGGGGCGCGTACGGGCGGCTTCGCCGGCTGGGACATGCCGCTGCAGTACACGACCCCGAGCGCCGAGCACGCCGCGGTGCGCGATCGCCTCGGCGTGTTCGATGTGTCGCACATGGGGCAGATCGAGGTCGCGGGCCCCGGGGCGGCCGAGGCGCTGGCGCGGGCGCTCACCAACGACATCGACCGCCTCCCCATGGGCGGCGGCCAGTACACGCTGATGTGCGTCGACGACGGCGGGGTGATCGACGACCTCATCGCCTACCGCCTGGCCGACCGCTACCTGCTCGTCGTGAACGCCGGCAACGTCCTCAACTGCGTCGAGCGCCTCGAGGCCCTCCTTCCCGCCGAGGTGGAGTGGGCGGACCGCTCGTGGGAGGTCGCGATGCTCGCCCTGCAGGGACGCGACTGGCACCGTGTGCTCGCGCCCCTGGTGGCGGACGCCGCGGCGCTTGAGCTCGACTACTTCGGCGTTGCCGAGGTCGATGTGGCGGGCGTTCCGTGCCTGGTGGCGCGCACGGGCTACACGGGCGAGCCCGGCGTGGAGGTCATGTGTCCGTGGGATGGGGTGGTGGAGCTCTGGGACGCTTTGATGGGCGCCGACGGCGCCCCGACCCCCGCGGGCCTGGTGGCCCGCGACACGCTGCGCCTGGAGATGGGTTACCCGCTCTACGGTCAGGAGCTGTCGCGTGAGCGCACCCCGATCGAGGCCGGCCTGCACTGGGCCTGCGACCTGGAGGGCGGCCGTTTCGCGGGCGCGCAGGCGATGCGCGCCCAGGTCGAGGCGGGCACGCCCGAGAGGCTGGCCATGTTCCGTTTCACCGAGCCCGGGATCCCGCGGCCCGGGCACGCCGTGCTGAGCGACGGCGACCCGGTGGCCACCGTCACGAGCGGCACCCTGTCGCCGACGCTCGGCGTGGGCATCGGCATGGCGTATCTGCCGACCGCGATCGCCGCGCCCGGCAATCCGATCGCGATCGATGTCCGCGGTTCGGCGAAGAGCGCCGTGACCGCCCGCCGGCCCCTGGTCGACACATCCCCGAAGGAGAGCAGCTGATGGCCGCAGAGGAGTCCTATCCCGCCGACCTGCGCTACCACCGCGAGCACGACTGGGTGCGGGTGGACGGCGAGGAGGCCGTGTTCGGCATCACCTGGTACGCGCAGGACGCCCTCGGGGAGGTCGTCTACTACGATCCGCCGGCGGTGGGCGACACGATCAAGAAGGACGGCACCTATGGGGAGCTGGAGTCGGTGAAGGCCGTCTCCGACATCTTCGCCCCCGCCAGTGGCGAGGTGGTCGCCGTGAACGAGGGCGTCTCGAAGCGGCCCGAGGTGGTCAACGAGGACCCGTACGGTGAGGGCTGGCTGGTGCGCGTGCGTCTCTCCGACCCGGCCGAGCTGGACGAGCTGATGGACCAGGCGGCGTACACGGCCTACCTGGGCGGCCTGTAGACCGGCCGCCGCCGCGGCCGGCCGCGGGGTCGGCGTTCCCGCCGGCCCGCTACTCCCGGGCTGCGATCAGCCGTGCCCAGGCACCGGCGAGGGTGTCGGGCTGCGGGTGGGGGAGGGGCCGTCCCAGCAGGAAGCCCTGCCCGAGCGGGACACCCAACTCGCGCAGGGTCTGCAGCTCACCGGGCTGCTCGATGCCCTCCGCGATCAGCTGGGTGCCGAGGTCCTTCTCCAGGCTGATCATGGAGCGCACCAGCGCCCGCTTCGCATGGTCGAGGTGCAGATCCCGGATCAGCGAACGGTCGATCTTGATGAAGTCGGGCGCGAGCTGGGCGATGTGGCGCATCGACGAGTGCCCGGCCCCCGTGTCGTCGATCGCGATCTTCGCGCCGCGCCCCCGGTAGTCGGCCAACCGCGCCGCCAGGCGCGTGTAGTCGTGCACCGCCTCATGCTCGGTGATCTCGATGATCACCCCGTCCAGCGATCCGCCACCCAGCGCATCGCCCATCTCCGGTAGCAGCGCCGCCTCCGGGCTCAGGTTCAACGAGATCGCCACCCCGGGCGCCAGGTCGGCGCGGCGGCGCATCGCCTGGCGCACGCAGGCCACCTCCAGTTCACTCCCCAAACCCACCGCGTGCGCCTCGGCGATCCAGCGGTCGGGGGTGCGTTCCGGAGCGACGCGGATGCGGGTGAGGGCCTCGAAACCGACGACGCTCCCATCGGTGAGCGACACCATCGGCTGCAGCAACGTCTGCACGGCGTTCCTGGTGCGGAAGATCTCCAGCACCGCCTGGCGGCGCTGGTCGAGCGACGCCGTGTACTCACCAGAGTGCTCGATGCCGTCGAGGTGACCACGATCGAACGCCACGACGCGCCGGCGGGCGCCGCGGGCCGCCGCGAGGGCCTCGCTCGCCGCGGCGACCGCATCGGATCCGTCGGCCGCGTCGGCCGGGATCATGACGAACGCCGCGCGCCCCGCGATCGACGGCGCGTTATCAGCCGCGCTGGTGCGCGCCGCCTCGGCCAGCGTGCGCGCCTGCTGGGAATCATGGACCCGGCCCACCCACGCCATGCGGTCCGCGCCCAGGCGTCCCCAGACCCCGCGCTCCAGAGGCGACGCGTCGAGGCGGGCGGCAACCGCGGCGAGCACCGTGTCACGCGCGCCGGTGCTGTGCTCGGCCGACCAGTCCTCGAAACCCTCCAGCTCAACGGCGATCAGGGCGGCCGGGCGCTCAGCGGCCGCCAACTGGGTCACACCCGCGAGATGGCGGGTGAACGCGCGCGTCTCCAGGAAACCTGTCAGCGGGTCGGTCTCCGACTGGCCGCTGTGGCCGAGCAGCACCCACAGGCGCACGAACAGCGCAAGCCCGACCGCCCAGACGAACGGCCGGAGCTGAGCGGGAACGACGGCCGCCGCGATCCCCGCCAGGCCCACGCCGAAGGCGGCGAGCAACGCGTTCGAGCGGCTCAGCATCACCTGCGCCTCGGTGATGCGCAACGGGCGTGTCGCGGCGATGGCCAGGAAGCACATGGCCGCCGCATAGCCCAGCAGGGCGATGCCCACCACCGGCACCGGCGCGGTCGCGACGATCAGCGTTACCACGCCATCGGTGATCGCCAGGGCCGTGAACCCATATGCCAGCCAGACGAACGCGGCGCGGTGGGTCACCGATGAACGGCGCACCGCGCTGTACACCGCGTGCAGCAACAGCAGATCCAGGCCCACCGGCACCAACTGGGCGATGTTGTCGGCGGCGCTCAACTCGTCGCGCCACAGCAGGCCCGTCGCCACGACCGCGATGAGCAGGAACACCGCGAACTCGGTCAGGAGGGTCCCTGCCCGGTCCAGGCGCGTGTGACCGATCGTCGGCTCGCGCACCAGCCACAGCGCGCGGTACCAGAAGGGGTAGGCCAGCAGGAAACCGAGCTGCGAGTAGGCCGCCGGCGATCGCAGGTCGCCGTCGACGGCGACGAAGATCAGATACGGCACCACCCCCAGCGACCAGCTGAGCAGCCCGAACGACATCAGGCGCCAGACGCGGCGCTCCACGCCGGCCGACTGCTCGGCGGCGCGGTGGCTTGTGTGCGCGCCAAGGCCGGCGAGCGCGCAGATCATGATCATCACGCACGCCGCGCCGGCCGAGTCGGCGAGCACGTCGTTCGCCACCAGGGCAGCCGCCAGGGTGGCGACGGCGACGACCGCGGCTGCGGCGAGGAGGGCGCGCATCTCCGGCCGCAGGGCGGCATGCCGACCCGACGCGAGGCCCCCGTTGTTGTCGCGGGCCATCATCACGCGGAGATGTCACCCCTATGCCGCACCGCATCGTCTCCTTCGGCGTCGAGCCGTGGGGGCCCGACGTTGTGGCGCAGCCTACCCGCACGGCGCCTTACGCAGTATCGCGAGTTGGTTTCGGAGGCGGGCGGCGGTTCCCTCTTCCTCCAGCAGAGGTTCCCACCACTCGCGCGGGAACGAGTCCCCGCAGAGCCTCACATCCAGCCACTCCGGGTCCGGGTCGAGGACCATCCGCCGCAGCTCCCGGCGACCGGAGGTCGCCGCCTCCGCGAAACAGTCCAGCAACTGCGGGCGGCTGGTGCGCAGGAGCACCGCGGGTGCCCCGAACAGCGGGCGCGGATCGGCGAGTGGCGTGGCGCCGAACATCCCGCCGGTGAAACGCGCGGTCTCCGGTGCCATCGCCATCACGACGCTGTCATCGTCGTCGAAGTCGAGGACCAGGCGCACCATGGTGGCCATGATGTGCAGGAAGATCCTGCGCGTGTGCCGGCGCCATTGGGCGTCGACCACCAGCGACCCGACCTCGTGCACCGACCCGCGCATCCGCAGGGTGTCGACCTCCTCGGCGAACGCGCGCTCGCACGGCAGCCCGAACGGGCCGTCGCTCACCATCGCGACGGTTCCGACCGGCTCGTCCTCGATGCGGGCCAGCGCGAAGCGGGTGCCCGGGTTCAGGTAGGAGGGGTGCATCCGCCGCCCGGAGGGGCGCGGCTCGGTGTAGCCGGCGGCCACGAAGCCGTGGTGCACCACCATAAGGGCGTCGTCGACATCGTCGACGTGGTCGCTCAGCACCACGTCGATCTCATTGGTCGCCGTCCGCGTCGGGCGCGGGCGGACATCGATCGCGGTACCCATCAGACGTACGCCGGCTTGTGCTGGAAATCGCCGGCGTCGTGGAAGGGATAGTCGCGGTACCGGTGAATCTGTACCTGAACCGGTGCGCCCGTCGTTGCCGCGATCAGCTCGGAAAGATGGCTCTCCAACCGGGGTGCCGGTCGTCCCCCGTCCCGCAGCTGCACATGCACCTGCGGCACGCCGTCGTCGACCCCGATGCGGAACCGTCCCGTCAGGGTGCCGGCGTGCGCGGCGGTGCCGAACAGGCCCTCCTTCACCGCCTCGGGGCGCAGCGACCAGCCCTCGCCCTGCAGGCGCGTCGCGCGCCGGCCCCAGACGGCCGCGATCGGCGCGTCGATGCGCACATCGCAGCCCAGGTCGGCCATCGCGGCGTTCACATGCCCGGGGCTGAGGATGCAGCCCTCGTCGTCCAGGTCGTAGCGCACCAGCGGCATCAGCCGGCGCTCGAGGGACGTCGCCACCAGGGTGCGCGCCCCGTCGGCGTGCTCGCGCTCCTCCAGGTGGATCCGCCGGTCATCCCACTCCAGCAGCAGCGGCGTGTAGCCGCGGTCCTCGCCGAACATCCGGTCGCGGCCGCCCTGCGAATCGCAGGCACCGCGCAGTGCCCGCAGCGCCGGGCTCTCGGTCAGCACATGCAGGCCCGCCTCGGCGGCCCCCATCGACACGAGCACGCCCGCGCGTGAGCGCTCATCCGGGGCGAAGCCGAACAGGCCGGCGACATAGTGCCGCCACGACTCGGCCACCCACTCGCCGCCGACAAAGCAGGCGACGACCCGGTCGGAGAACTCCGGCCCGTGCAGGCGCAGCGCGGTTTCAGCGAGCTCCTTCAGGAACAGCGGCTCGGAGGCGATCACCACGCGGTCGAACCTCCGGCCGGCCCGGCCGAGTAGTTCGGTGGCCATCTCCACGTGCACCGAGGGGGTCGCCACCGTCGCGAGCCGCGTCGGCACCGTGATACCCATCGGCAGGCAGTTCAGCAGGAGGGTGGGGCTGCTCTCGGTGGCGCCCAGCGCCCGCAGGGTCGCGTCGATCGCGCGCTCCTGGGTGCGGCGCTCCGAGTGGGAGGTCACCCCGAGCGAGAACAGGCCGCTGGACCCGCTGGAGGTGATCAGCTCGGCGGCGTCGGCGACGCGCCCGCCGGTGAGCCACGGCTCGATGTCGTCGCTGAAGACGCTGCGCTTATCGGTGTAGGGCACCTCGGCGAGATGCCGGACGGCGCGGTGGTCGACGCCGTGGTGCTCCAGATGGTCGCGGTAGCCCTGGGAGCAGCGGGCGGCACGCTGGAAGCTGCGCAGGGCCGCGCGCTCGGGGCCCGCCTCTCGGCGTCCCCCGATCGCTACCCAGCCGCGCATGGTCGATCTCATCTCGGGTCCTCCGGTTGGGTGGTATTGCCGTAATGGTGAAGCTAAGGGGCCGGCCCGACGGCAGAGGGACCCCGGGTGCCCGCTCGGCAGGATGTGGCAGAGTTGATTTCGTGGTCCGCTCCGCCCGCCGCGACATAACCATCGGAGGCGTACGGCTCGTTTATGAGTCGGCCGGGGAGGGCCCGCCCCTGCTGCTGTTGCACGGTTACCCGCAGACGCGCGCCTGCTGGGCGGCCGTGGCGCCCCCGCTGGCGGAGCACTTCACGGTGGTGGCAGCCGACCTGCGCGGCTACGGCGACAGCGACAAGCCGGCGGGCGGACCGGACCACGCCGCGTACTCCAAGCGGGCGATGGCCGCCGACATGGTGGGTCTGATGGCCGAGCTCGGGTTCGACCGGTTCGATGTCGCCGGCCACGACCGCGGCGGCCGGGTCGCCCACCGGATGGGGCTCGACCACCCCGAGGCGGTGCGGCGGGCGGCGGTGCTCGACATCGTGCCCACGCGCACCCTGTTCGCCACCACCGACCAGGCGTTCGCGACCGCCTACTATCACTGGTTCTTCCTCATCCAGCCCGACGGGCTGCCCGAGGCCATGATCGGCCGCGACCCCGAGTGGTTCCTGCGCGAAACCGTGCGCCGCTGGACCGGCCGCGGACGGCAGGTGCCCGAGCGGGCGATCGCCGAGTACGTGCGCTGCTTCTCCGACCCGGCCGCGGTGCACGCCTCGTGCGAGGACTACCGCGCGGCCGCCTCGATCGACCTGGAACACGACGCCGCCGACGGCGACCGGCGCCTCACCTGCCCGCTACTGGTGCTGTGGGGCGAGCAGGGGGCGATGCACCGGCTCAACGACGTGCTCGCCACCTGGCGGGCGCTCGCCGCCGACGTGCGCGGGCGGCACCTGCCGTGCGGGCACTTCCTCCCCGAGGAGTGCCCCGAGGAGACCGCCGCGGAGCTGATCGCCTTCTTCGGCGACTGACGCCGCCGCTGCGCGTCAGGGCAGGGCGGGCGGGGCCGCTCCCCCGCCGGGCGCGGCGGGCACCGGCTCGGGTTCGGGCTCGGCGACCGGCTCCGGGGCGGGCTCGCTGAACTGCTCCTCCTCCGGCACGCCGTCGCCGCCCCCCTCGGCGGGGGCGGCATCCTGGGTCTCGGGCGCCACGTCGGGCCCCACCTTGATGTATGCGTCCTGGGCCTGGTAGGTCCAGCGGTAGCTCTCGTCGCTGCGCTTGCGCGTCCCCTCCCACACCACGCGCGTGTACTCCACCGTGAAGCCCGACGAGCCCGTGTACTGCTCCACCTCCCGCGCGCCCGGGTCGAGCGAGGTGTCGACCACCTCGATCTCCTCGGGCTCGGTGTAGTCGTACGGCTCGCCCGTGGTCGTCTCCACGCGGCGGCCGAATGAGGTGGAGAAGAGGCGGATCGTGATGTCGTTCGACCCCGCGACCGCCGAGATCAGCAGCGAGGCGTCCCAGTCGTTCACGAAGATCAGGTCGGGGCCGCCCATCGAGATCGTGGCCTCCCGCCCGGCGGGATAACGGGAGATGTAGAACGAGTGCGGCTGGTGGGCCTCGATCTTCAGTCCGGCGAAGAAGGCGGCGTTGTACAGAGTGGTCGCGATCTGGGACACGCCCCCGCCGACACCGTCCTCGAGCAGCCCACCCGAGATCTGGGGCGCCTCGACGTAGCCGCGCTCCAGCGTCCGCGGACCGAGCGCGTCGTTCAGCGAGAACCGCCGCCCCGGGGGGATGATCATGCCGTCCAGGGTCCGCGCCGCGCGCT
>JBKHVQ010000162.1:0-3965 GCA_046569985.1 Thermoleophilia bacterium
CCACCTACGGGGCGGTCTCCCGCTACGGGCTGATCGCCTTCGCATCGTCGCTCGACCAGGTCGGCCCGTTCGCCAGGACCGTCGCCGACTCCGCCCTCCTGCTGAGCCACATGATGGGCCACGACCCGCGCGACTCGACATCGCTGCACTGGCCGGGCGACCCGGTCGGCGTGCCCGACGCGACCGACCTGCGCGGCGTGCGCGTCGGCGTCGTGCGCGAACTGATGGGGGAGGGCATCGAACCCGGCGTGCGCGCGGCGGTGGAGGGCGGCATCGCGATCGCCCGCGATCTCGGCGCCGAGATCGTCGAGGTGAGCCTGCCCTCCACCGAGCACGGCATCTCCACGTACTACCTCATCGCGCCCGCGGAATGCTCGGCCAACCTCGCCCGTTTCGACGGCATCCGCTACGGGCGGCGCGTCGCCGACGCCGAGGACCTGCTCGACCACTACGAGCGCACCCGGGGCTCCGGCTTCGGTCCCGAGGTGAAGCGCCGCGTCATGCTCGGCACGTTCGCCCTCGCCTCCGGCTACTACGACGCCTACTACCTCCGCGCGCAGAAGGTGCGCACGCTGATGCGGCGCGACTTCGAGGCCGCGTTCGCGCAGGCCGACGTCCTGCTGTCGCCGACCTCGCCGACCGTCGCCTTCCCGCTGGGCGAGCGGACCGCCGACCCGCTGGCGATGTACCTCTCCGATGTGTGCACCATCCCGGTCAGCCTGGCCGGCCTGCCCGCGCTCTCCATCCCGTGCGGCCTGTCGGAGGGGATGCCGGTGGGGCTGCAGCTCGCCGGGCCGGCCTTCAGCGAGGACCGCCTCTTCAACGTGGCCCATGCCCTCGAGGGGGCCATCGGCTTCGCGACCACCCCGCCGGAGGCCTCATGAGCACGGGCACCCCGAGCTGGGAGGCCGTGATCGGCCTCGAGATCCACGTGCAGCTCGCCACCCGCACGAAGATGTTCTGCGGCTGCGAGCTCAGCTTCGGCGACGAGCCCAACAGCCACACCTGCCCGGTGTGCCTCGGCCACCCCGGGGCCCTGCCGGTGGTCAACGCCGAGGCCGTGCGCCTCGCCATCATCACCGGCCACGCGCTCGGGTGCGAGATCGCCCCGCAGAGCGAGTTCAGCCGCAAGAACTACTTCTACCCGGACCTGCCGAAGGCGTACCAGATCTCCCAGTACGACCAGCCGATCTGCCTCGGCGGGCATGTCTCGGTGCTGACCGCGCACGGCGAGGTGCCGGTGGGCATCACGCGGGCCCACCTCGAGGAGGACGCCGCGAAGCTGGTGCACGGCGGCGAGGGCGGCCGGCGCGCCGGCGCCTCCGACTCGGGGGTCGACTTCAACCGCGGCGGCACCCCGCTGCTGGAGATCGTCGGCGAGCCCGACCTGCGCAGCGCCTCCGACGCCGCGGCCTTCCTGCGTCAGCTGCGGGCCCCCCTGCGCCGTCTGGGGGTCAGTGACTGCAACATGGAGGAGGGCTCCATGCGCGCCGACGCCAACGTCTCGGTGCGCCCCGCGGGGTCCACGGGCCTCGGCGTGAAGACCGAGCTCAAGAACATGAACAGCTTCCGCTTCCTCGAGCGCGGCATCGAGGCGGAGGTCGCGCGCCAGATCGCTCTGATCGAGTCCGGCGGGACGGTGGTGCAGGAGACCCTCCACTACGACCCCGAGAGCGGCGAGATCCACTCCCTGCGCAGCAAGGAGGAAGCGCACGACTACCGCTACTTCCCCGAGCCCGACCTGGTGCCCGTCGTGCCCGATCGTGCCTGGGTGGAGGGGCTGCGCGCCGGCCTGCCGGAGCTGCCCGCCGACCTGCGCCGGCGCTGGCAGGCTGAGCTCGGCATCAGCTTCGAGGACGCCGAGGTGCTCTCGGAGACCGCGGAGCTGGGCGAGTACTTCGAGGCCGTCGCGGCGGAGGTCGACCCGAAGGCCGCCGCGAACTGGATCCGCGGCGAACTGCGGGCTCAGCTGCGCGAGGTGGGGCAGGAGCCATGGGAGAGCCGGGTCGCCCCGGGCCACCTGATCGAGCTGCTGGGCCTGCTCGCCGACCGCACCCTGTCGGTGCCGCTCGCCAAGGAGGTCCTGGCCGAGGTGATCGCCACCGGCGCGGCCCCGGCCGCGGTGGTGGAGGAGAAGGGCCTCGGCCAGATCTCCGACGAGGGCGAACTGGTCGCGCTCGTCGGGCGCCTGTTCGACGAGAACCCCGCCCAGGCCGAGCAGCTGCGCGGCGGCAAGGACAAGCTGGTGGGCTTCTTCGTCGGCCAGGCGATGAAGGCCACCGGCGGGCGTGCCGACCCGGGCAGGGTCGGGGAGCTCGTGAAGGAGCGCGCCGGCATCTGACGGCACGCGGGCCCCGGGTGGACGGCTGCCGCCCGGGCGGCCTATTTCCGGGCGTCGACCGCCCGGCGCAGCTCGTCCTTCTTCATCTTCGAGCGCCCCTCGATGCCGAGCTTCTTCGCCTCGGCGTACAGCTGGTCGCGCGTGCGTCCCTTGGCGCGCGCGGTCCCCGAGCGGAGGCCGCCGCGGCGACCGGAGGAGATGTCCTCGGTCGATGTCCTCGATGCGGTCTTCGCCTCTCCCGCCCGGGCCCGCGCCTTGTTCACCGTGCGCGCCGCGATCTCCTCGGCCCGGTCCTCGGGCACCCCGCGATCGAGCTGGCTCTCCTTGATGTGCTCATACTGCCGATCCCGCTTGGCGTTGCTGCCGCGTGGCATGGACGTGCTCCTTTCCGCGTGTCGGCCGCGTCGATGGTCGATACCCGGCGGGGCGGGGCGCGAACCATCTCTTCCGACGGCCCGGTCATCTGCGGGGAGGAGTGGCGAGGTCGAAGCGCGGGCGATCCAGCGGCCGCGCCTGTCCGCCCACGAACCCGCGGGCCGCTGCAAGGTCGATGCTCCCGCGCCCAGCGTGTCAGACGCGCCCCCCGGAGCGGGCGCCCGCCCAATACGCTGTGGGCGTGGACGACCTCTGGACCCTGGTGCGATTCGGTCACGTGCTCGGTGTGACCCTGTGGCTGGGCGGGATGATCGTGATGGGCGCCGTGGTCGTGCCGGTCGCGCGCGCCGCCGGCGACCGCGCGCTGATCACGCGCGCCGCGCGCCGCTTCGGCGCGCTGGGCGGGGTGGCGTGGGTGCTGATCCTGGTCACCGGCTTCGGCCTGATCGACAACCGCGGGCTGTCGGTCGCGGATCTGCCCGACAGCGAATACGGGCAGAGGGTGCTTGCGAAGCTCGTCCTGATGATCGCCATGGGGGTCATCGTCGCTCTGCACGCGGCTTGGCAGGGCCGCGCGTGTCGCGCGCGCAGGAGGCCGGGGACGAGGAGAGCGCACGCCGGTGGCAGATCCTAGGCGCGGTCTTCGACTCCGCGCTCCTCCTGGGATCGCTGGTCGCCCTGTGGCTCGCCGTCTCGCTGGTGCCGTAACCCGCGCGCGGGTCCCTGGTCGACGAGCGCGCGCCGCCGGCGGACGGGCCCGGTGTCTCAGCGACCGCCTCGTCGTCGGGGCGGTTGTCTAACCTCATCAGCGACGGCGAGCGGGGGAGGAGCGGTGGGCGAGGCGATCATCTACGTCGAGGAGGCGCGGGAGCGGCGCGGCAAGGGCGGCGCGACCCGCGACTCGGGCATCTGGTTCTGGACCGGCGACACCGCCCGCTTCGTGGAATACGGCGGGCATCGGCGGGCGGAGGAGTTCGCCCGCGACGCCGGGCTACCGCTGGCGCTCTGGGGCGAGCCGTACGGCTACCCGGGCGTGCCGAAGGACGCCCCGAAGGCCACGGTGGAGCGCTGCATCGCCGAGGCCGCGGAGCGCGCCCGCCGCCGCTCCGGCTGAGCCCCGGTCACGCGCGGCCCCCGGCGGGGCGCAGCGCCGGCGCGAGCGTCGCGGCCGCCGCCGCGGCGGCGGCCGCCGCGAGCACCGGGTAGGTGTCGTCGAGGCCGACGGTCAGAGCCAGCCCGCCGCCCGCCA
>JBKHVQ010000163.1:0-9463 GCA_046569985.1 Thermoleophilia bacterium
GTGAGCTGCCTGGTGCTCGACGAGCCCACCAACCATCTCGACCTCGAGGCCATCGAGCAGCTGGAGGAGGCCCTCGACGACTACGGCGGCACCCTGCTGCTGGTGACCCACGACCGGCGCATGCTCGAGCGCGTGAAGGTCACCCGGCGCATCGTCGTCGAGGACGGGCGGTGCGCCGAGACCCCCGTTCCCCGGGCCGACGGCGTACCCTTGCCGCGATGAGCGCCCTCCGCCCCGCCCTCCGCCTGGTCGCCTGTGCCGTAGCCGTGCTCGTCGCGATCGGCGTCGCGGGGTGCGGCGACTCGGAGGAGCCGGCCGGCAGCCCTCCGGCCGCATCCACGGCGTCGGCGTCCCCCGCGGAGACGGGTCCCGTGAACACGGCCCCGCCGTCACCGGGGACGGGCGAGTCGGTGGGCGGCACCCCGGCCGTGCCCTCCGTCACGCTGAACCCGCTGCGCACGGCGCCCGATTCGATCACTGTCGCGGTCGGCCAGCAGTTCGCCGTGCTGGCCGAGGAGAACCCCTTCGCCGGCTTCGCCTGGACCTACCTGGGGTCCGGCATCGCGGCGACCGTGGTGGAGGACTCCTCTACGTACACGCCCTTCGACGACACCCCGGAGGGTCGCCCCGGCGGCGGCGTGCGCGAGTGGCGCATGACGCCGACCCGGGCCGGTGAGGGCTGGTTCGACTTCTCCCTCGCCCGGGTCGCGGACGGGGCGGTGGGCGAGAGCGTGCGGCTGGACATCACCGTCACGCCCTGACCGCCGTCGCGGGTCACGCCGCGGTGCCGCCGGTCGCCGTCCCGGCGCAGGCGACGGTGAGTTCCACGTATCCGCGGTTGTTCCAGCGCATCCACGGCACGTCGTTGGCGCAGCAGGTCAGCATCCCGTCGCGTGGCGGGGTGTGGATGGTACCGGCACCGATCTCGAAGGCCGTCGACGGGTCCTCATCGAGCGCGCCGATCAGGGCGAACCAGGGCGCCGTGTGCAACACGCGCAGGCGCTCGGTGGGTCGCAGGACGCATGCGCGCAGGCAGCCATGGCCGACGCTGAAGAACCCGCTGGGGCCGCAGTCGATGCCGCCGTCCGACCACGCCCCGACGGCCGAGAGCCGGTAGGCCGACCCGGCGCGCAGCGCGCACCCCGTGGACGTCCAGGGCTCACGCGCGTCGATCCTCACGGTCTCTGCGCCCACGGCCACCTCGATGCGTCTGCCGGCTGAAACGGATCGTAACGTCGCATCGACTCGTCGGCACCGGGTGGGGGCGCAACTCCTGATGGTGCGCCTCACGCGACGGCGGGGGCGGGGCGCAGGTTGAAGCGGATGCAGGTCCCCCGCTCGCGCGGCTCGAGCCAGATGTCGCCCCCATGGGCTGCCACGATGGCGTGGGCGATCGCGAGGCCGAGGCCCGCTCCGTCCCCGGTGCGGGAATCGTCGCCGCGGAAGAACGGCTCGAAGATGTGGGCCTGCGCCTCCGCCGCGATGCCCGATCCCGTGTCGGCCACCTCCACCTCGACGCCCCGGTCTCCCAGCGACGCCCGCACGGTCACGCTGCCGTCGGCCGGCGTGTGGTGGATCGCGTTGAGGATCAGGTTCGCCAGCACCCGCTGCACCTGCTCGGGGTTGGCCTCGGCGTCCACGCCCCCGGGAGGGACGTCGCTCGTCACGCGCACACCGCGGGCGTTCGCGTGCACCCGCAGCGACTCGACGGCGTCCGAGACGAGACCCCCGACCTCCACGCGGTGCAGGGACCACGACACGTCCCCCGCCTCCAGGCGCGAGAGCTCGAAGAGGTCGTCCACCAGGGCGCTCAACGTGTTCACGTGGCTGCTCATCTGACGCAGGTAGCGGTCGCGGTCGGCGCCGGTGACGATGCCGTCCTCGACCGATTCCACCAGCAGGCGCAGCGACGCCAGCGGGGTGCGCAGATCGTGCGACACCGAGGCGACCAGACGCCGCCGCGCCCGGTCGGCGCGGTCGCGGGCCGCCTCCTCCGCCCCGAGCCGGGCGATCATGCGGTTGGCGGCGCCGGCCACATCGGCGAGCTCGTCGCACGCACCGATGCGCACGCGCACATCCCGCGCGCCGCCCTCCACCTCCCTCAGGCCGTCGCGCAACGCGCGGGCGTCATCGACGGCCCCGCGGGAGAGCAGCAGGCCCGCGCGCATCGCCACCGCGCCCATCGCGGCGGTCATTGCGGTCACCACGATCGCGTCGTGGCGCGACACGAACATCGCGGCCACCCCGGACCACACCGCGAGCAGGATGGCGCCGGTGCCGATCGCCGCCGCCACAATGAACTGCCGGCGCATGCCGCCGAGGCGCCCCCGGTTCGCCGCGGCCGCGTGCCCGAGCACCAGGGCGAGCGCCGCCGTGACCGCCAGCAGCAGCAGGGTGATGAGGGCCCCTTCCACGCCGTGGGCCGTCCCCACGAGGGCCGCGCCCACCAGCGAGGCCAGCGTGCCGACCAGGAGCGAGTCCCTCACGGTCGCAACCGGTAGCCCACGCCCCACACCGTCTCGATGAGGGTGGGGTGGCGCGGGTCGCTCTCCAGCTTCGCCCGCAGCCGCCGCACGTGCACCGTCACGGTGCTGGTGTCCGTGAAGAAGGTATGACCCCACACCGTCTCCATGAGCTGGTCGCGGGTGTAGACCCAGCCGGGTCGCTGCGCGAGGAAGTGGAGGAGGTCGAACTCCAGGGCCGTGAGCGCGACCGGGCGGTCGTCGACCGTGACGCTGCGGGTGTTCGGGTCGATACGCAGCGGCCCGTGCGCGATGCCGCGCTCACCGGAGGTCTCGGGACGCGCGACGCGGCGCAGGACGGCGTCCGCGCGAGCCACCAGCTCGGCCGGCGAGAACGGCTTGACCACGTAGTCGTCCGCGCCGCGGCGCAGGCCGGTGAGGCGGTCGTCCTCCTCCGCGCACGCCGTCAGCAGGATCACCGGCACCGGGAGCCCCGGGCGCTCGTGCAGACGCCGCATCACCTCGATGCCGTCGAACCCGGGCAGCATGATGTCGAGGACGACCAGGTCGGGCGACAGATCGCCGGCCATGCGCACCGCCCCGGGACCGTCGGCGGCCTGATGGGTGCGGTACCCGGCACGGTGCATGTAGCGGGCGACGACCTCGGCGATCGTGGGCTCGTCGTCCACCACCAGGACCGTCCCCCGTGCGCCCGCGGCACCCGTCCCGCTGTCCGCAGCGGTATCGGCGGGCCTATCCGGAGCTGGAGCCATCTGTGGTGATCACCCTCCCGCGGGACGAGCCCGAACCGATGCGCGCTGCCACCATCTCACCTCGCCCTTACATCGCGGTGAAGCGCCGCGAGCCGGCCCGCCGGAGCTCAGGGCGCCGGCGGATCGCCTCCGCGTACCGCCACCGCCTGCACCCCGTCCCGGATCAGCGGGTGCCCCCGCGGGAAGCGGAAGTCGTCGCGCTCGGTCACCGTGAACCCGGCGCGTTCGAGGGCCGCGACGGGGTCCCGGTCGAGGTGGCAGCCGTCGGCGAGGCGCCGCTGGACCGGTGTGAGCCGGTGCTGCCAGCGCGCCAGGCGTCCCGATCCGCGCACGTGCTCGAGCAGGTGGACGGCGCCGCCCGGGCGCAGCACCCGGGCGATCTCGCGGGCGGCGCGTTCGAGGTCGCCCACCGAGCACAGCGACAGCGAGCAGACGACGGTGTCGAACCGCCCGTCGGGGAACGGCAGGTCCTCGGCCGTTCCCGCGACGACCTCCACCGGCACCCGTGCCCGGGCGGCCCGCGTGGCGAGGCGCGACCGGAAGCGCGGGTCGGGTTCCAGCGCGACGACGCGCCGAGCGCCGCGGTAGCGCGGCAGGTTGAGACCGGTGCCGGCGCCGACCTCGAGCACTTCGCCGATGTCCCCCGCCACGAGCCGGTCGCGGCGGTCGCCGAAGCCCCGCCTGTCGAGGGGCGCCATCACGCGGTCGTAGATGCGCTCTTTCATGGTTCCACTGGATCCTTGTCACGCGGTGGGCCCCGGCGGCCCACGGCGCCTCTAGTCTGCGGGGCATCCGTCACCCGTCCAGGAGGCCCGTGTGCCCACCCTCTACGAATCGCTGGTGTTCGTCCACGTCCTGATGGCCATCATCTGGGTGGGCGGCGCGGTCGCGCTGCAGGTGCTCTACGTACGCGCGCAGCGCTCCACCGAGCCCGGGGCGATGACCCGCACGGCCGGTGATGCCGAGTTCATCGGCATGCGGGTGTTCATGCCCGCATCGATCATCCTGCTGCTCTCGGGCATCTGGGCCGTGATCGAGGGCCCGTGGGAGTTCGAGCAGGCCTGGATCAGCGCCGGCTTCGCGGTCTGGTTCTTCTCGCTCGTGGTCGGCATGGGTTTCCTCGGCCCGGAGTCGGGGCGCATCAAGAACCTGATGGCCGAGCGGGGACCCGACGACGCTCAGGTGAAGAAGCGCCTCGCGCGCATCTTCCTGGTGTCGCGCGTCGAGCTGGTGGCGCTCATTGCCATCGTCTTCATCATGAGCGTCAAGCCCTGGCTGTGAGCTGATCGGCCCCCGCGCTCCCGCGGAGGGGGGCGCGGGGGGCCGACGCGGTCAGCGTTGCAGCACCAGGTCGCGCTCGGGGGCGATCCGCCAGCGCTCGGCGACGGCGCGCAACTCGTCGGTGACCGGCCACGAGTCGGCGCGCTCGTCGCCGTCGTGCCCGGGCTGGCCGCCCTTCAGGGCCATGCAGCCGGCGTTCTCGCCGATCGCCTCGATCTCGGCGATCTCATCGGGGGAGAGCACGATGTCGCGGGGCACCCCGGCGAGGTCGGCGCGCTTCTCCTCAATGTCGCGCGCGCCGGGCCCGGGTTCCTGGATGAGGGTCGGCACCACGCACTCCACGGCCGGCTGGGCCTGGGTCCACTGGGCGGCGAGCTGCAGAGTCGTGAGGCCGTGCCGCTCGGCGAAGGGGCGCAGGCGCTCCAGGCGGTCGCGCCCGTGCTGCACCCAGCCCGCCGGGCGGAAACTGCGGTGGTCCTGGGGCCCGAAGGCCTCCTCGTCGGGGACGTCGCCGTGGAAGACACCGCCATGGTCGACGACGCGCGCCACCACCGTGACCTCGTGCGCCACGCAGGCGGGGAGCACCATGCGCGCCGGCCACGGCTCGAAGGGACTGAGGATGAGCATCGCCCAGTCGATCTCCGACCCGAAGCGCTCCAGGCAGGCGATGATGTCGAGCGTGAAACCGTTCGCCGGGCCCGGGGCCAGGCCGACAAGGCGTGTGAGGCCCTGGTCGCGCAGATCCGTCATGGCGCGCCAGACGACCTCCGACGAGTAGCCGATGCGGTCCGGGTTGTGCAGCATCAGCAGGTCGAAGCGATCGGTCCCGCAGCGCTCCAGGCTGGCCTCGGTGGCGCGGAACAGGTAGCCGCGGTAGTCGTCGTCCCCGCGCAGAGCGGGGTCGGTGAAGCGCGGATACCCCTTGGACCCGCTGCGGGTGCCGGTGTAGAAGTCGTGGCCGACGGCGCCCACCAGGCGGTAGTCATCGCGCGGCAGCCCGCGCAGCGCCCGGCCCACCAGTGAGTCCGCCGCCCCGGCCCCGTAGGCGTCGGCGGTGATCACCGTGTCGATGTCGGGTCCCGGGCGCAGCAGCGCTTCGAGGCGCCCCTCGTCGATCTCCTCGCCGAAGTGCATGAAGCGCCCGCCGCTCCACGACCCGAGCGCGACATGTCCGATGTCCGTCATGTGCTGCACCTCCGCGCCCCACGCCGGGCGCCCGCGGGGAGCCGTCCGGCTCCGTTATCTCACGCCCCAAGTCTCACAGCCCGCACCGCGGCGGGGAACGCCGCGGTGCGAAGCGGTGACCAATGACCGGGTCAGCGGCCCGCCATGCGGACGGTGACCTCCTGCGGCTGGAGCCCGCCACTCTGGTAAACGGTGAAGTTGGCGTCGGTGGCCGTCTCGGGGTCGCCGAGCGCCTCGCAGTAGGCCGGCAGGCTGCCGTCCATCGGGCTGCCGTTGACGGCGGTGACCAGCACCGGGCCCTGCCCGAAGCCGGCGTCCGCGGCCGGCGTCCCCTCCGCCACGTTGAGGATCGCCAGCCCGGGCTCCAGAGGGAGGCCCGCACCGCTGAGGTTCTCGGCCTCGGCCTGCGGGTCGGGGATGTGGATGAAGCCCATCCCGTTCCAGCCCCACGAGGTGCCGGCGGCGAGGACGGGGACGACCTCCTTCACCCTGTCGACGCCGACGGCGTAGCCCTGCCCCTGGATGGTCCGCCCGCCGAGCAACGTGATGCCCGCCGAGTTCACGCCGACCAACTCGCCCTGCGCGTTGACGAGCGGGCCTCCCGAGTTGCCCGGGTTGATGGCCGCGTCGGTCTGGATGACGTTGGAGTACCGCGGCACATCGAGCGGCGAGAGGTCGAAGCTGGTGCGCACGACCGAGACGATGCCCTCCGTGGCGGTGAGGTTCCCCGCCAGCGAGGCGCTGGCGGGGAAGCCGAGCGCCACCACCGTCTGGCCCTGTTTCAGGTCGTCCTGGCTGCCGGCGAGGGGCAGCGTGACCATGCCGTCGGTCTCGCCGACCCGCAGCACGGCGAGGTCGTCGCAGGTGGCGACGCCGACGACGTCCGCGTCGCGCACCGACTCGCCGAGCACCACCGAGTACGTCTCGCCGCCGTTGACCACGTGGGCGTTGGTCACGATGAGGCCCTCCCCGGCGTCGTAGACCCAGCCGGTGCCGTTGCCCACCGGCTCGCCGTCCACCTCGCTGTTCACAAGGACCGTCGACGGGGTGACCTGGGCGACGATCTCGGGGATGTCGGGCTCGTCCGACCCGCCGGCGCCTCCGAAGACGCCGGTGGCCACCAGCACGACCACGATCACCGCCGCGGCGACGGCGAGGCCCGCCAGGGCGACGGCGCCGCGCACCGAGCGGCGCAGTTTGATGCGCTCGATGGTGGAGGGTGTGGGCGTCGGCGGTTCCACCCCGCCCCCGCCGGCCGGCGGGGGCGGGGTGGCGCTCGCGGCGCTCGCGGGGCCCGCGGGCTCGGTGAGGTCCACGGGCGTGATGCCGATCGTGGTGGCGCCCTCGGAGGGCTCGCGCAGGGCGGTCGAGAGGGTGGTGTTGCCGAGCTGGAGCTGCTCCCCGCCCGAGAGCATCACCGGGCCCGTTATGCGGTGGCCGTTCACGTAGGTGCCGTTGGCCGACCCCATGTCGTGCAGTTCGGCGCGACCGTCGTCGTGCACCTTCAGGTAGGCGTGATGCCGCGAGACCCGCTCATCGTTGATGACAAGGTCGCACTCGTCGTCGCGGCCGATGACGAAGCGCTCCCCCAGCGCCTGCGCGGATTGCCCCTCGTCCCCTCCGGATGTGAAGGTGAGCCACATTTCCCGCGTCTCCCATGCCGAGTCCCGGATGCCATGGCAATCTACCCGGGGCCGGCACCCCGATGCGACATTTCCCATGCGCGCGCGGACTGGTGGTATGGTTCCCGCTCGCCGACGCGGCACGGGCGGTTAGCTCAGTGGTTAGAGCACCTGCCTTACACGCAGGGGGCCGGCAGTTCAAATCTGCCACCGCCCACTCGCTCCGCCAGCGCCGACGCCGCAGGGGGGTGTAGCTCAGATTGGTTAGAGCACCGGACTGTCAATCCGGAGGCCGCGGGTTCGAGTCCCGTCACTCCCGCTCACGAAAGCCCCGCTTCAACGGGGCTTTCTTCGTGCACTCCCGCGCGGGCCCGGCCATGAGGATCTCCATCATCGAGGAGCCCCCGCCGGGCGGCGACCGCGACGGCCTCGAGTTGGGAGTGGCATCCGAGCTTGCTCAGGATCGCGCGGATGTGGTTTCGGACCGTCGGTTCCGCCAGCCCGAGTCGGGCACCGATCTCCCGCGCCCACACGCCTTGGGTCAGCAGGGGGAGCACCTGCCGCTGACGCTCGCTCAGCTCGCGTGTTCGTCGACTGGGTGACGGAGATGCAACCACGGCGGACGCGACTGCCTCCCATGCGCAAAGGTGTATCGTTCTCCTGTCATCGTCGCGTGTACTGACGGGCTGGGCATGACGAATTCCGGTCAAGCGCCACGGAAGGGATCCACCACCCGCCGTCTCTCCGGAGTAGGCCCGGCGGATCGTGGGGTCCGGGCGGGAAGCCGCGGGTCGTTGCCTGCGCCGAACTCCGGTGCCGCGCTCTTCACGTTCGACGCCGGCCAGCGCGTGCGCTCGTGGAACCGGGCCGCCGAGCGACTCACGGGCCTCGACGCCGCGGAGATCGTGGGCGAGCCGTGCTGGCGGGCGCTGTGCGGCCGCGACGAGGATGGGCACCTCGTGTGCCAGACCGGATGCGGGTACCACCGCATGCTGCGCGGCAACTGGCCCGTGGCGCCCCCCACGCTTGATATCCGTACGTCGGCCGGGAGAGCCCGGGTCCGGGTCCCGATGGTCACCGTCGGCGGCGGCCAGCTCTTCATCGCGCTGCTTCTCGACGCAGGGCCGCTCCCCGGGGGGACCCCGTCACGCGTCCGGGACGATCACATCCCGACGCTCACGCCGCGACAGCGGCAGGTCCTGGTGATGCTCGCCGACGGCATGCAGGCCCGGACGATCTCTCAGCAGTTGACGCTCTCCGAGATGACCGTGCGCAATCACATCCGGGGCATCCTCGGTGCTCTCGGCTGCCGATCCCAGCTCGCCGCGGTCGCGGAGGCGCGACGTCTGGGCCTCATCGGCGACGAAAGCGCCGAGAACGGGGGCGGACCCGGGGGCTGAGCCCACCGCCGGTCGTCACCGCGAAGACGCCGCTCCCGCCGGGTCCGATCGGACCCGGTCCACGAGTGCCGCGTCGAGGCGCGCGTCGATCTCACCGGGGTCGCAACCCGCTCCGAGGCTGATGAAGACCAACTCGCTCGAGGGCTCCTGGGGGCCCCATTCGTCGCCGGCACGGAAGTCGACTCGTCCCCCGACGACGTGCGCGACGACCCGGCGCCCCGGTTGCTCGACGAGGTGCAGGAAGCCCTTCGCCCGGTACACCGAGGGCGGCAGTGAGGTCAGTATCTCCCGCACGGCCGCGCCCGTGAGCGGTGAACCCGACGACCATGTCCACGAGGTGACATGGGCGGTGTGCGCGGCACCGTCACTGCCGGGTGATGTGACGGGCCCCAGTGCGTCCCCGACTCCCAGCAGGAGCGTCGCCGGCACATCGGCGTGACGCGCCGTCACGATCCGGGCGCGGGGATGCGAAAGCCACTCCCGGATCTCCGCCAGCCGTGCGGCCGGTACGAGATCGGCCTTGTTGAGGACGATCAGGTCGGCGCTGGCGAGCTGCCGCCGCGCGAGCTCCACGAACTCCGGAGGGATCTGCCCGATGCCGGCGGCGTCGACCAGGGTGACGACCCCGTCGATGCGCGCGAGGCGCCGCAGATGCGGGTCGCGAAGCGCCACCAGCAGGCGCCCGGGGTCGGAGACGCCGCTGGTCTCCACCAGCACGTGCTCCGGCGGCTCCGGGCCTT
>JBKHVQ010000164.1:0-6036 GCA_046569985.1 Thermoleophilia bacterium
ACCACGAGCCGCAGCCCACCGCCGAGCGCTTCGTCGACCTCCTGTTCCCGAACACCCGGCCGTTGCCGCGCCTGTGGGAACCCAACGAACCCGCCGAGCGCCGAGGGCCAAACCCGTGAGCGGCGGCCCCGGCGGCGCGCCGCGGCGGCTGACGGTGGACCGGGACTACATGTGCGAAGTGCTCGTCGATCTGCTGGAGATCCCGAGCCCGTCGGGCCGCACCGACCATGTCATGCAGTACATCGGCGAGCGCCTCGAAGCCCTCGGGGTGCCGTTCACGCTGACGCGGCGCGGCTCGATCCAGGTCACACTCGAGGGGAGGCGCACCGGTACCGCGCGCGGCGTGGTGGTGCACGCCGACACGATCGGGTGCATCGTCACCGAGGTGAAGCCCAACGGGCGGCTCGCGGTGCGCCCCGTCGGCACCCACAGCGCGCGCTTCGCGGAGGGCGCGAACGTGCGCGTCTTCACCGACGACCTCGCTGCGCTCATCACGGGCACGATCCTCCCCCTCAAGGCCAGCGGGCACCGCTACAACGAGGAGGTCGACAGCCAGGGCGTGGGATGGGCGCAGGTCGAGGTCCGCGTCGATGAGCGCGTCGACGACGCCGCCGGGCTGCGCGCGCTGGGCATCGAGGTCGGCGACTTCGTGGCGCTGCTCTCACTGCCGGCCATCACCCCCGCCGGCTACATCAAGGCCCGCCACCTGGACGACAAGGCGGGCGTGGCGGCGGTCCTCGCGGCGGTCAAGAGCGTGCGCGAGAGCGGGGCCACGCTGCCGGTGGACACGCAGGTGCTGATCACGTGCACCGAGGAGATCGGCCATGGGGCCAGCCACGGCCTGGCCCCCGACCTTGCGGAGATCGTGGGCGTCGACACGGCCGTGGTCGCCCCCGGTCAGGCGTCCCGGGAGGACGTGGTCTGCGTGGCGATGGGCGACGGCGTCGGCCCCTTCGACTACCACCTATCGCGCCGGCTGACGGCCCTCGCCGCCGAGGCGGGGATCCCCTGCGTGCGCGACGTGTTCGAGCACTATCGCTCGGATCTCGCCGCGGCCGTCGAATCGGGCGCCGACACGCGCACAGCGCTGCTCGCCTTCGGTGTGGACGCCACCCACGGGCACGAGCGGACCCACATCGAGGGCGTCGGGCGCGTCGCCGACCTCCTCACCGTGTACCTGCAGACCGACCTGGTCTTCCCCGAGTGGGACGCGTCCGACGGGGGCGAGCTGGAGGACTTCCCGTCCCTCGCGGTTCAGCCGGCCTTCGAGGACGGGCCTCGGGAGGGACCCATCGGGGTCGAATAGGCCCGGGGCTCAGGCTCCGCCGGGGCCGGGCGGGCGCGGGTCGCGCGCGCACGCGGGGCGCAGCCGCGGCCGGCCGAGGCTGCGCTTGATCTCCAGGATCGCGGCGGCGACGAACGGGTCGTCCTCCGCATCCGGGGGATCGACGCTCACCCGTCCGGCGCGTACCGTCAGGAGGGCAGCGGGCGCGCCGCCCGGGCGACGGATGGTGATGTCCCACCCGGTGCCACCCGTGTCGTTCACGGCGTGACCCCACCGGCCGCCAGCCCGAGTCGCGCCCGCTCATGGGCGACGATGCGCCGCTCGACATCCGCCCGCTCGGCCACCTCCCGGGCCAGCCCCACATCCGACACGTCGGTGGCGTCCGGGCTGGCATCCGCGAGTTCGCTGGGGCGCGCATAGTCGTCGAAGAGCGCGCTCTTGCCGGCGAGCACCTCCCGCATGAGTTCGTCGACGGTTTCCTCCGCCAGGAGCCGGTGGACGTGGACGGTCCGCACCTGGCCCATCCGGTGGCAACGGGCGATCGCCTGCTCCTCGCTGCTGGGCTTCCACTGCGGCTCGGTCAGGATCACCACCGAGCCGGCCTGGATGTTGAGGCCGACCCCGCCGGCCTGGATCTGGCTGACCAGGACGGCCGGATGCGGGCGGGCGGTGAACTCGTCGACGAGCGCCTGACGGTCCCCCGGGGCGACGGCGCCGGTGAGCGGCCCGACGGCGCGGTCCCCGGCGACCGCGGCCACAGCGTCGAGACCATCGAGGAAGAACGAGAACACGACGACCTTGAGGCCGTCCTCCGCGGCCTCCTCGACGATCTCGACGAGCCGCTCGAGCTTCGCCGAGCGCGCCGGGTCACCCGGCGCGTACGCCGCGCGGCGCATCGCCATCAGGTCGCCCGCGGCGACCGCATCTCGATAGGCGTCCGCGTCGGCGCCCTCCAGGTCCACCCAGTCCTCCGATTCGATGCGCGGCGGCAACTCGTCGAGTACGTCCACCTGGTTGCGGCGCAGGTAGACCGGGCCGACGGCGGCGCGGAAGGCCTCGGCGCCGAGCGCCCCGGCGGCCCCGTCGAGGCGGGCGGCGAGGCCAGGCGCGACATGGCCAACCAGTGCCGCGAACTCGTCGGGTCGGTTCTCCATCGGGGTCCCGGTCATCAGGAGCACCCGGGAGGCCCGCCCGATCCAGGTCCGGAGGGCGATCGTGCGCTTCGCCGCCGGGTTCTTGATGTTGTGGGCCTCGTCCACGACCAGCAGGGCCGGCGAAGCCTGCGCGGGAAGGTCGATCAGGCGGGCCGTGTCGAAGGTCGTGACCGCCACCCCGCCGTGGGCCGCCCAGGCCGAGAGGGCGGCCTCGCGCGCGTCGCCGTGGACGCGGTGGCCGGTGAGATGGGTGTGCTTCGGGATCTCGCGCAGCCAGTTCGCGAGGACGCTGGCCGGGCAGACGACGATGAAGTGCCGCTCCCCGCCGGCATGCAGGTGGCACATCGCCGCCAGAGCCTGGACGGTCTTCCCGAGGCCCATCTCGTCACCGAGGATCGCCCGCCCCTGGGCGAGGGCGAACCGCGCGCCGAACGCCTGGTAGCCGCGCAGCGAGGCCCGCAGATGGGTGCCGTCGAGGGGATGCCCGCTGATGCGCCGGGCGACCTCGTCGGGGAGGAACCCGTGCACGGGCGCGCCGCGCGACGACCACCCGGCCACGTCCGCGAGGAGGGCGTTGTAGGCGACGGCGTCGGCGGCGAACGCATTCCACAACACCTCGGCGCCGGGAACCGGCGCGGCGAGGGCATCCAAGGCCGCGGTGATCCGCCCGGGCAGACCGGCGATCTCGGGACGCGCCAGCACGCCGCCGACCGCGGCGGCCCCCTCCAGGGCCCGCCTGCGGCGCTCGCCCCGCGTGAAGAACAGCTGCACGCGCCCGGCGGCGGGCTCGGCGGCGGCCATCATCCCGCGCAGCTCACCGAGCACCTCCTGCGTATCGCGGTCGACGTCCGCGCCCGGGCCGGCGGCGATCCGCGCCCGCCAGAGGGCCGCCAGAACCTCGGTGTGGGCCACCGGCCGGGCGTCGGCATCCAGTCGCAGGCGCGTCGTGTCCTCGACGGCCTCGGCGAGCCGCCGCGCCGCCGCGACCGCGCGCCGCGCCGTCTGCAGCCCGACCCCCGGGAGCGCCTCGAGCCGGTGCGGATCCGCGTCGATGAGTTGCGCGACCGACATGTATCCGGCCTCCGCCAGTGCGGACACGCGCACGCGCCCCTCGGTGGTCTCGTTCACCCGGTCGACGGAGAGCGCGGCGAGGCGCTCACGCACCAGCGGGGCGGTCACCGCGTAGACGGCGGCCGCCGCCTCGGACCGCGCGCGGGCCAGCTCGCGGCGGAGCTGACCCGCGGCGGCCACCAGCGCCCGCGCGGCCACCACCGCCGCGCGGGCATCGGCGGCGGCCGCCCCGCTCACGGACGCCGATCGACAACGGTGGCGACACGGTCCGCGTCGAGGACGGTCAGCAAACCCGCGCGGAGGCGGCGGTACGCCGTCACCGCCCTCAGGCCGCGCTCGCTCATCGGCCCGCGACGGGCTCGATGCCGCGGATTACGGCCGCCAGGCCGAACTCGAACAGCTGCTCCTCGCCGTCCGGGTCGGTGCCCGCCCGCATGAGGGCCGACACCAGCGGGTGGTCGTCCGCGACCGGAAGGGTCGTGCCGGGTGGAGCCCCCCCGGAGGCCATCCCCTCCCGGGGGTCGCTCAGCGCGAAGCCCAGGGTGAAGCGCACCACGGTGCGGAGCGCGGCGATGGCCTCATCTCGCGTGAAGCCTCCGGCGATCATGGTCTCGAGCGCCCCCTCGGTCATGCCGCGGCCGACCTCGTAGGCGCTCAGCGAGCGCCGGCGCAGAAGCGGGAAGGCGCTCGGGTGCGCCAGCGACACGGCGCGGAAGCGGCGGGCGAGGTCGGCCAGGTGCGCGCGCCACTCGGTGGACGACGGGCGCCCGGTCTCCAGCTCGGCCAGCAGCAGCTCCACGACGCCGTCGAGGACCGCCCCCTTGCTCGGCACGTGCTTGTAGATCGACATCGCCTCGACCCCCAGCTCGGCGCCGAGGGCCCGCATCGTCAGCTCGTCGAGGCCGCGCTCGTCGATGAGCCGCAGGGCCGCGACGAGTACGCGGTCACGGGTGAGCGGTGCGCGCGCGGATCCGGTGGAGGCGGCCACGCCCCCGATTCTAGGCCATGCCCCGCGGGCACCTGGCGCCCGGCCCCCGGCCGGGCGCCCACCACCGCTCCGGCGCGGCCCGCCGGGAACGCCCCGTCGGCGCGCACGGGCACCACGGCGTATCGTCGGACTCGCTCCGCGGCGCACCGCGCCCGGCCACGCCCGCCCGGGAGGCGCCCTGACATCCGGTTCATGGAAGGCCCTGATCGGGCTGTTCGTGCTCACCATGGGCACGAGCATCCTGACGCCGCTGCTGCCGCTGTACCTCGAGACCTACGACCTCTCGACGGGCACCGGGACGCTGCTGTTTGTCACCTACACGCTCACGGTTGCTCCGACGATGCTGGTCGCGGGCAACCTCAGCGACCGCCTCGGACGCAAGCGCCTGCTGCTTCCGGCCATGGCGATCATGACCGTGGCCTCCCTCACGTTCGCTCTGAGCGACTCGGTGGAGATGCTTTTCGTCGGGCGCGTCCTGCAGGGGCTTGCGATCGGCGGTTTCCTCGGGGTCGGTGCCGCGTTCGTCGTCGACCACGCGCGCGTCGAGAGCAAGGCGCTCGCCGCCACCCTCGCGGGCGTCTTCTTCCGCCTGGGGTTCGGCCTCGGCCCCGGGCTCGGGGGCATCGTCGCCGAGTACGGCGACGATCCCCTCCACCAGCCCTTCTGGGGGCACATCGTGCTGATGCTCGTCGGCATCGTGGCCGTCAGCGCCGCCGCCGAGACCCTGCTGCGAAGCCCGAACCCCGGGCCGTTCCGCATCCGCATCGGCGTCCCGCGCGGCCAGAAGCCCGGCTTCCTCACCTTCGTCGCCCCCGCGATCTTCCTGATGAGCTACCTCGAGGGCACGGTGCTGTCGCTGGTGCCGATCTACATGGTGAAGGAACTCGGCGTCACCAACATCGCGATCGTCGGCGCGGTGGGCTTCCTGGTGCTGGGTCTGGGCGGAGTGAGCCCGTTCGTCGCACGGCGGTTCGACCCACGCACCGCGATCATGATCGGCGTCTCGCTCTCGACGGTGTTCTCACTGCTGATCATCGCGACCTCCCGGGTGGAGTCGGCCGGCCTCATCGTGGTCGCGGCGACCCTGATCGGCGCGACCAACGGCTTCATCCTGTACGGCGGTACCGTGATCTGCGGCACCATCGTGCCGATCCGGGAGCGCGGGAAACTGATGTCGCTGCTGTACGTCTTCGCCTACTCGGGCACGGTGCCGGTGGTGGCCCTCGGATTCCTCGGCGACAGCATCGGGCTCACCACCGCCCTGGCGATCTTCACCGCGGTGGGCGCCATCCTGGCCACGTTCGTGCTGACCGTCGGCCGGCGCCTGTTCCCCGAGGTGATCCCCCACCGCGAAACCGACCAGCACCAGCCGGTCACGAGCGCTCAGGCGAGCCGACCCGCCTGAGCGCTCACACCGCCGCCCGCGCGCGGAGGGTCAGGACCAGGTGCCCGCCGACCTCGTCGACGACGCCGGTGACCACCAGCAGGCCGAGAGCACCCTCGACGTCCCGCCCCAGCCGAGCATCCTGCGCGACGCC
>JBKHVQ010000165.1:0-1571 GCA_046569985.1 Thermoleophilia bacterium
GCACGATCTACGACCTGTTCGACGAGTTCGATCTCAGGCCCACCACCATCGCCTTCGATCTGGCCAATGCCGCGAGCGACGTCAAGGGCCACTGCTACGAGGTGCTGGCCCACATCGAGGAGAACCTGAAGGGCGAGTTCATGACCGGCGTGCACGTCCTCTGTTCGCCCGAGTTTTTCCGGGCGCTCACCGGCCACAAGTCGGTCAAGGAGGCCTATACCCAGTGGCAACAGGGCGCGATCCTGATCAACGACGTGCGCGCGGGCTTCGTCTTCGCCGGCATCACCTTCGAGGAGTACCGGGGCCAGGCGACCGACGCCCACGGCAACGCGCGCCGCTTCATCGCCGCGGGCGAGGCCCACGCCTTCCCGCTGGGCACGGTGGACACCTTCGCCACTTACTTCGCCCCGGCCGACTTCAACGAGACCGTGAACACCCTGGGCCAGCCGCTCTACGCCAAGCAGGAGCCGCGCAAGTTCGAGCGAGGGACCGATCTGCACACCCAGAGCAACCCGCTGCCGATGTGCCACCGGCCCGGCGTGCTGGTCAAGCTCACCGTCTGAGGGTGCCTGTCCGATGGTCCGTGTGGAGGATCTGTACGACGCCGCCGAGCGCGCGGGACTCTTGACGCCCGTCGTGGTGGGCACCACCACCGTGCACTGCGCGTTCCGTGCGCCGGACGAGACGGTGCTCGACGGCCTGGCGCTGGCGCGCGACTTCGAGCTCGAGTACGCGGCCTCGCGGCTCGCGCTCGCACCGGGCGACGTGGTCACCATCGCCGGCGAGTCCTACCGCGTGCGCGAGGTGAGGGCGCTCGGCGACGGCCGCGAGTGCCGGGCGAGGCTCGCGAGGCTGCCATGAACTCGGTGCGCGAGCGCCTGCTGCGCATCCTGGTCGATCGGCTCACGGCGGCCCTGGCCCCGGCGCCCGTGCTGCGCCAGCCGGCGACACCGCTGCCCCGCGAGGCCGGCCCTGCGTTGCTCGTCTTCGTCGAGGGCGACGCCCTCATCGCGCATGCCAACCGGCTGGTGGACCGGGCGCTCACCGTGCGCCTGGTCGCGCTCGCGCGCGGCGCGGACGCCTTCGACGCGGCCGACCGGCTGATCGTCGCCGCTCACGCCGCCGTGCTCGCGGACCCGAACCTGGGCGACCTGGCGCTCGCGGTGCGCGAGCTCGACGCCGACTGGGACGCCGACGACCTCAATGCCGGCACGGTGATGCTGCCGGCGCGCTACGAGATCCGCTACCGCACCACGCTGACCGACCTCACGACCCCGGGATGACCCCCATGCCCATCGAACTGCTCCGACCCCACACCCACGCCGGTCGGCGCCTGCCCGCGGGCGGGCGGCTGGACCTGCCCGAGGCCAGCGCCCGCTGGCTGATCGCCCAGGGCGCGGCCCGGCTCGTCACGCCGGACTCCCCGGCGCCGGCCGCATCCCTCAAACCCTCGCGCCGTGACGGTCCCGCCGCCGCGGCCCCGTCCACGGCCAACCCCACGGGAGACTGACCATGGCTTACTTCTCCGGACAAGGGCGCGTCTACATCGGCGCGCGCGATGCGGTCGGCAA
>JBKHVQ010000166.1:0-2553 GCA_046569985.1 Thermoleophilia bacterium
CACCTCGGCGACGGGCAGGTCGACGAGGACGCCGTCGCGCCAGGCGTGGGCGCGCGGCGCTGCGAGCAGCGACAGGCGGTCGAGGACGCGCTTGGCGCGGATCTCCTGCACGATCCCGATCAGCGTGTTCGCGACGATCACGCCGCCGAACAGCCCGTCGCGCGGGTCACCGAGCGCGAGGATGATCACCAGCAGCGTGCCGAGGATGAGGTTGAACACCGTGAAGGTGTTCGACCACACGATGTCGGGGTAGCTGCGGCTTCCCCGGGGTGGCGGCGAGGGCGGCGCGCGGGCGAGGCGCGCGGCGGCCTCGGCGGCCGTCAGTCCGAGCGGAGCCACCGTGTGGTGCCCCGCTGCGACGCCTGGTTAGGCCTCGTCGTCCCCGTGGCGCACCTTCGCGCCGATCGCGGCGAGCGAGAAGACCGTGAACACGACGCCCATGATGAACGGCAGCCAGCCGGCGTGGTGGCGCTCATCCCACCCGACGACCAAGAGCAGCGCGCTGAGCACCACGAAGGTCGTGAGAATCCAGACGGGAAGGGCCCTCATGTTCTACTCCGGGGGTCGGATCTCGCGCGTTCGGAACGCGCCTCGCGCGGCATCCTACCCCGAGCGGGCCGTGACGGGGTACGCGGGCCCCGGGTCATCCGGCTGGTAGTCTGGCGCGCGATGACGACAGAACATGTTCAGGTGCGCGTCGAGCAGCGCGGCGACGCGACGGTGGTGTGGGTCGTCGGAGTGCTCGACGCCCTCGCCCTCCCCGAGGTCTCGCTGGCCCTCACCGACGCGCAGCGCGGCTCCGGGCCGGTCTATGTCGACCTGTCCGAGGTGACCTTCATGGACAGCCGCGGGCTCGGCTCGCTGCTGGCCGCGAACGAGCGCTCACGTGAGGGCGCGCCGCCGGTGCGCGTGCATCGCCCCTCCGAGGCCGTGGTGCGGTTGCTCGATGTTTCGGGCGTGCGCGGCGTCCTCGTCGAGGTCGACGAACTCCCCTGACCCCGGGCGCGGGCCGCGGTGGCCATCGCCGCGGCGACCACGGTCAGGCGCGCGGCGGTGACATGCCCGCGGCGGCGAGGATCGAGGCCGCCGCGTCGGCCGGTGACATACCGCCGGCCTGAGCCGCCTCGACGGCCGCGCGGCCGGGCGCCGACGCCAGCGCGAGGGCGGTCCGCTCGCTGAGCAGCCTTTCGAGGTGGGCGGTCACCTCACGGCGCACCCTGGCGTGCCTGCGGGCCGCGAGCCTCCCGTCGGCCGCCGCGGCCGTGCGATGCGCCGCGATGGCCTCGGTCAGGTCGGATATGCCCTCGCCGGTGGTGGCGGTGGTCATCACGACCCGGGGCCGCCACCCGGCGCGGGCCTCCGCGCCGCTCACATGGCCGAGGTCGAGCATCAACTCGAGGTCACGCCGGGCGTCGCGCGCCCCCGGGCGGTCGGCCTTGTTGACCACCAGCACGTCGGCCACCTCGAGCAGGCCCGCCTTGTTCGCCTGCACGGCGTCACCCCATCCCGGCGCGGTCACCACGACGGTGGTGTCGGCGGTGCCGGCGATCTGCACCTCCACCTGACCGACGCCCGCCGTCTCCACGATCAGCGGGTCGAAGCCCGCGCGCGCCAGCAGGCGCAGGGTGGCCGGCACGGCGAAGGCGAGGCCACCCTGCTGTCCGCGGGTGGCCATCGAGCGCACGAAGGCCCCGGCGGCGCTGCCCTCCATGCGCACCCGGTCCCCGAGGATCGCCCCGCCGCTGATGGGCGACGATGGATCGACGGCGAGGACCGCCGGGGCGCGCCCCGCCGCCGCCAGCACGCCGAGAAGGGCACCGGTCAGCGTGGACTTGCCCGCCCCCGGGGCCCCGGTGATGCCGACGATGTGTGCATCGGGGTCGTCGCCCGCGGTGAGCGCGGCGAGTTCGCGCGCCTCGGCGCCGTCGCGTTCGATGTGCGTGATGAGCCGCGCCAGTGCCGCCCGGTCGCCTGTTGCCGCGGCAGGGAGCAGGGCGGCGACGGGCGCGGCCCCCGCGATCATCGTCGCGCCTCGACCGCGCGGCGCACCGCCTCCACCACCTCCTGCGCGGCGGCGCCCGGGCCGAGGACCGCCGCGACGCCGGCGTCGCGCAGCAACGCGGCGTCCTCGTCGGGGACGATGCCCCCGATGATCACCGGAGTCCCGAGGCCCAGGTCGCGGAGGGCGCCGACCATCGCCGGCGCCAGGGTGAGGTGGCTCGCGTTGTGCATCGACAGCCCGACCGCGTCGGCGTCCTCCTGCAGCGCCACGGACGCGACGCCCTCGGGGGACTGGCGCAGGCCGAGGTAGATCACCTCCATCCCCGCGTCGCGCAGGATGCGCGCGACGACCTTCAGCCCGCGGTCGTGGCCGTCCAGGCCGAGTTTCGCCAGCACGATGCGCGGCGCGGGCTCGTCCATCAGACCACCACCCGCTCGACGTAGCCGCCGAAGACCGCCTCGAGCGCGCCCGTGATCTCGCCCACCGTCGCGTGAGCCGAGACCGCCGCGATGAGGGGCGGCATCAGGTTGCGCGCCGGTTCGGCGGCGACC
>JBKHVQ010000167.1:0-2763 GCA_046569985.1 Thermoleophilia bacterium
CGATCGAAGGCCGAACCGCCGAATGCCGCCTCGCCCATGCCGCGGGTGAGGATCTCGAACGTCAGCCCGAACTTCAGGAACAGCTCGTCCTGCCACTGCTCCACCAGGCCGCCCGGGGCGACGATCAGGCACCGTGCGACATCCTCGCGGAGGATCAGCTCCTTGATGTAGAGGCCCGCCATGATCGTCTTGCCGGCACCCGGGTCGTCGGCCAGCAGGAAGCGCAGCGGGGTGCGCGGCAGCAGCTCGTCATAGACGGCCCGGAGCTGGTGGGGCAGCGGCTCGATGTCGGAGGTCGTGACCGCGAGCATCGGGTCGAACAGGCCCGCGAGGCGGATGCGCTGGCATTCCGCGGCGAGCTTGAACCGGGACGCGTCGGCATCGAACGGCCGCGCCGCCGCAGGCGCGGCACGGAGAGCCGCCTCGGCGTCACGCCCGAGGATGCGCTGGCCGAGGTCCCCGCTCGGACGCCGGTAGGTCAGCTCCACCGCGTCGGGGCCACGGGACTCGACCGCGATCACCGTCACGGCCTCGCCGGGCACGACGCCCTGCAGGAGCATTCCCGCCCGGATGTCCTCGATCGCCGTCACAGGGACCTCGAGGTGTGGATGGTGCGCCCTGGGCGCCCGCCGGCCGGCGAGATGTCGATGCAATCCATGCGAGGCGAAGTCTACGGTCCGCCCCGGAGGCCACCCAGACAAGCGCCAGGCGTCCCGGACCGGCGAGGGTGGCGCGGCCCCCTCCGCGGGAATAGCGTCGACGAAGAGGCCCTCTACGAAAGGACCACGATGTCCTTCGCACCTCGGCGGCGCATTCCGCTTCGCGTCGCCACGATCCTGGTCGCGATGATCGCGGTATTCGGCGTCGTCGCCTGCGGCGACGACGATGACGAGACCACCACGACCGAGGCCACCACCGCGGTGCAGACGGAGGCGACGACCGAGGAGGAGACCACCGAGGCCACGACCGAGGCGACGACCGAGGAGGAACCGGAGGCCAACGTGGTGGAGATCCCGGTCGCCGACGCCGGCCTCGCCTTCGCGGTCACCGAGGTGACGGCGCAGGCGGGCACGATCACGCTGCGTTCGGTGAACCCGCAGGTGGTCCCCCACAACATCTCGATCGACGCGCCCGACCCGGTGGAGGGTGAGGTCGTCACCGACGGCGGCGTCTCCGAGATCACCGTCGAACTCGAGCCCGGGACCTACGAGTTCTACTGCTCGGTTCCCGGCCACCGCGAGGCCGGCATGGTCGGCACCCTCACGGTCGAGTAGCGCGGCGCCCGGGCGAGGCCGGCCGCACTCACCTCTGGCAGGCGGGACACCAGTAGGTGGTGCGGTTGGCATCACCCTGGCCGCGCGACAGTATGCGCGCGCCGCAGCGCCGGCACGGCTTCCCGCGCCGTCCGTAGACCCACGTGCGCTCGCGGCTCCACGGCGGCGCGCCGGCGGGGCGATACGTGGTGATGCGCCCGCGGTCGCCCACCCCGTCGGAGAGCAGGCGACTCGCGGTCTCCCCGAGGGCACGGGCCTCGTCGGCGCTGAGCGTGTCGAGGCGCCGCCACGGGTCGACCCCGCAGAGGAAGCAGGTCTCGCTCTTGTAGACGTTGCCGATGCCGGCCACCAGGCGCTGGTCCATGAGCGCGTCACCGACGGCCCGGTGGCCCTCGGCGCCCATCAGCGCGGCGACCGCGTCGGCACCGGGGTCGCGCCCCCGGTCGAGCAGGTCCGGGCCGGTGCCCACCAGGAAGGGCGGCAGCGGCTCGCCCGGCTCGAACAGGCGCACCGTCGGGCAGCGGTACAGGAGAGCGCTGTGGGTGGCGGTGTGCAGTGCGAGGAAGAGCCCGGAGCGCGGGTATCGCCCACCCGCGCGGCGCAGGCGCCAGATGCCGCTCATCAGCAGGTGCGAGTGCAGCAGCCGTCCGCTCTCGAAGCGCAGGATGTGGTGCTTGCCGACGGCCTCGGCGGCGCTCACCACCTCCCCGGGCAGGCGCTCCTCGAAGCGCCGGCCGGCGATGCGCGGCGCGGGTGCCTCCACCCGCTCGAGTTCACGGCCGACCAGCGCATCGCTGAACAGGCCGGCGTTGCGGTGGCTGATGTGTCCCTCGGGCATCGCCCACGAGGGTAGTGCCCCGCCCGGGTCGCGGCCCGGGCGGAACGCGACCCGGCACGGCGGGGTTCACCCGCGCGCGCTCACCCGCGCCAGTAGCCGTTCGCCGCCGCGACCGTCTGGAAGTTGATGGCGATGACATGCGACGCGGCCGTGAGCGCGTCGGCGTCCGTGGCGTACTCGGGCCGCAACTTGTGCAGCACCTCCGGATCCGGCTGCGTGTACTTCACGCCCCGCCGGCTCAACGTGATCGCGAGCTCGAAGCCCTCCTGCGGGGAGTCCGTGATGAGCGTGGTGAGCCACGTATCGGCCATGAGCCACTCCTAGGGCAGTCGACCCGGTGCGTAATCGGCGACGGCGCGGGGACGCCTCGCCGCCGCGCACCATACAAGAGCAACGGCGGCGCTTCTCATGAGAACCGGGTCAGCCCCGCCCGGCCGAGGCGGACAGGCGCACGGTGCGCAGGCGCGCCGCGACCGGCGTGGCTACGGTTGGCTCATGAACATCTCCTTCGTCTGCCTGGGGAACATCTGCCGTTCCCCCACCGCCGAGGCGGTCATGCGCCACCTGGTCGCCCGCGAGGGCCTCGAAGGCCGCGTGGGCATCGAGAGTGCGGGCACCGGCTCCTGGCACGCCGGGCATCCACCCGATGCC
>JBKHVQ010000168.1:0-4012 GCA_046569985.1 Thermoleophilia bacterium
AGGGACGGGCGGAACGGCGCCGGAGGGTAGCCGGGCGCCCGGCCTGAATCAAGCGGGCGAGGAGGCGCGCAGGCTCGATGGCAGCATCCCCAGCGCCTCATCGAGGGTGGGCGCGCGCAACATCGACTCGAGAAGGCCGGGGGGCGTGCGGTGCCCCGCGAGGTACCACGGATAGAACTTGCGCATGTAGCCGCACACCCGCCGGTCGCCCAGCACCTCCCGCGCGTCCGCGGCGAAGCGCGTGACCTCGTCGACCACCTCGTCGAGTCCCGGGCGCGGGCGCGGGGACCCCGCGGCGAGGTCGCCGAAGATCCAGGGGTATCCGAGCGCCCCGCGCCCGATGGCCACCGCGGCGCAGCCGGTCCGCTCCAGCACGCGGCGCCCGTCCGCCGGGCTGACGATGTCGCCGCTCGCGATGACGGGCACCCCGACGGCGCGCACCACCTCGGCGGTGATGCCGTGATCGGCGGTGCCCTCGTACTCCTCGGCCGCGGCGCGCGGGTGCACGAACAGCGCCGACGCGCCCGCCGCCTCGAACCGGCGCGCCAGCTCCACCGGGGCGGCGCTCGCGGGCGTGAGCCCGCGCCGCATCTTGACCGTCACCGGGATCTCCACCGCGCGCACCATCGCCCCGATCACCCGGGCGGCGTTCTCGGGGTCCGCGAGCATCGCGGCGCCCGCACCGGTGCTGCAGACCTTGCGCACCGGGCAGCCCATGTTGATGTCGACGAAGTCGGCGCCCGCGTCCTGCGCGGCGCGAGCGGCCTCGGCCATCGCGCCCGGGTCGGCGCCGAAGAGCTGGATGCCCATCGGCCCCTCGGCGGGGTCCAGTTCCAGCATGTCGAGTGTCTTGCGGTTGCCGTGCACGATCCCGAGGCTGGCCACCATCTCCGATACCGCGAGACCCGCTCCGTGGCGGTGCGACTGCAGCCGGAACGCGCGGTTGGCGATGCCCGCGAGCGGCGCCTGCACGATGCGATTCGACAGGGTGAGCCGGCCGATCGAGAACGGCTCGGCGAGCGGGTTCGGACCCTCCGGACGGGTCTCGGGCGCCGCCTCGGACCGGCCCAGCAGCACGCCGCGCATGCGCTTCCTCATTCGGCAGCCCCCGCCGGGGCGCGCCGGCGCGCGGCGCGCCCGCTCTCGGGCGCGACGTTGCGCTCGTGCACGAGCCGCAGGCCCTCAAGCGTGAGCAGCGGCTCATATTCGTCGATCTGGAGGGAGTGGCTCGCGACCAGGCCCGCCAGGCCGCCGGTGGCGACCACGAGAGCGTCGGGGCTGAGCTCCTCCTTCATCCGCGCGACCACCCCGTCGACCATCGCGACGGTGCCGAAGACGATCCCGGACCGCAGGCACTCGACGGTCGACTTGCCGATGACGCGGGCCGGTGGCACCAGATCGACGCGGGCCAGGCGCGCGGCACGCGAGGTGAGCGCCTCCAGCGACACCTCGATGCCGGGCGCGATCACGCCGCCCAGGTACTCCCCGGCCTCCGACACGACATCGAAGTTGGTGGCGGTGCCGAAGTCGACCACGATGCACGGCCCGCCGAACCGTTCCAGTGCCGCCACGGCGTTGGCGATACGGTCGGCGCCGACCTCGTGCGGGTTGTCGATGGCGAGGGACACCCCGGTGCGGACTCCGGGCCCGACGACGAGCGCCTCCCCGTCGAGGTACTTCAGCGACAGGTTGCGGTAGGCGGCCGACAGCGGCGGCACGACCGAGCCCACGACCATCTGGTCGAGCGCCTGGAGGCTGCCGCCGCGCAGGCGCAGGATCTGGTCGTGGTGGGCGGCGAGTTCGTCGGCGGTGGCGCCGGGGATGGTCGAGATGCGCCACTCGTGCAGCAGCCTGCTGCCGTGGTAGACCCCGGCCATCGTCTGAGTGTTACCCACATCGATCGCCAGCAGCACGCGCCCTCCTTCGACTCGCGAGCGTCGCCCTCAGGGGGCGGGCGGCTCGCCGGGGGTGAGGTCGTCGACGGCCTTGAGGATCTCCACCGTCACGTCCTGGGTGGTGTAGATCTCAACGCGCGGGATGATGCGCGTGGGGCGGTTCTTGTCCCAGACCCAAACGTCCTCCATCGTGCTGTGGAAGAACGGGTAGGACGCCTGCGGCATGAAGTCACGCTCGAACCGGTTGCACAGGTAGGTGGCCTCCTGTGTCAGCACGCAGTAGCGGAACAGGGGGAACACGTCCGCGTACTCGCGCTTGAGGCGCAGCTCAAGCTCGGCGTCGTATTCCTCGAGTTCGTCGGTGTGACTCATGTGGTGTCCTGATTGTGGGCGAGCGGCCCACGATTCTACGCCCACGGCGGGGCGGGCGGCCAGCCGGGGTTCTCCACGCGACGCACGGCCTGCTCCTCGGCGTCGAGCGCGGCCTCGGCGTCGGCCAGGCGGATCCCGTCGGGGAGCGCCAGCCCGGGGTCCAGCTCGAGCAGCGGCACGAGGGCGAAGCGGCGCTCCACCAGGCGCGGGTGCGGGATCTCCAGCGCGGGCTCCCGCCACACCCCGCCCTCCCACACGAGCAGGTCGCAGTCGATGACGCGCGGGCCGAATCGGACGCCGCCGGGGTCGCGGCCCAGTTCACGCTCGATGCGCTTCACCTCGGCGAGCAACTCCGGCGGCGAGAGCGGGCTGCGGGCGCGCAGCGCGCCGTTGAGGAAGGACGGCTGGTCATCGAGTTCGCGGGGTGCGGTCTCGTAGATGGAGCTGACGGCCTCGATCGCGGCCCCGGTGGCGGCCACCGCGTTCACCGCGGCGGCGAGCGCGCCCCACCGGTCGCCGAGGTTGGCTCCGATGCCGATCCAGTACCGCAGCCCGGTCACCGCCGCCCGCGCGTCAGTGTCACGGCGGTCTCGGTGACGGTCTGCGGGATGGCCACATGCGGCTTGCGCACGGTCACCGTCACGGCGTCGGCGTGCGGCTCGGCCAGCACGCGGTCGGCGATGAGCGAGGCCAGGTGCTCGAGCAGCGCCACGGGTTCGCCGCCGACGATCGCCGCGACGGCCTCCGAGAGCGCCGCGTAGTCGACGGTGTCGGCGAGGTCGTCGCTCGCCGCCGACCGGGCGTGGCCGAGCGCGATGTCCAGGTCCACGATGAAGCGCTGGCCGAGGGCGCGCTCGGCCTCGAAGACGCCGTGGCGGCCGAAGACCTCGATGCCGCGCACGGTCACCGTCAGCCGGTCGCCGGTCACGCCCCCGCCCCGTCGATGGCCGCCCACACGCGCAGCGCGTCGGATGTCTCGCGCACGTCGTGCGCGCGCAGCACGGACGCCCCGCGCGCCACGGCGGCGAGGCCCGCGGCGATCGACGCGGGCATCCGCTCCCCGACATCGCGGCCGAGCAGCGTGCCGAACATGCTCTTGCGGGAGACACCGATCAACACCGGATATCCGACGGCGACGAGGCGCCGGGTTGCCGCGAGCAGCGCGAGGTTGTGCTCGAGGGTCTTGGCGAAACCGATGCCGGGGTCGAGCACGATGTTCCCGGCGGCGACGCCGGCCGCCCGTGCCGCATCGGCCCGTTCGATCAGGTGCTCCTCCACCTCGGCGACGACGTCCTCGTAACGCGGGTCGCGCTGCATGTCACGCGGGGTGCCCCGCATATGCACCAGGCAGACGGCCGCGCCGTGACCGGCGACCAGGGGCAGCAGGTCCGGGTCGCCGCGGCCGGCGGTCACGTCGTTCACCATGACCGCCCCCGCTTCGAGGGCGGCACCGGCGACGCGCGCCGACGAGGTGTCGATGGAGACCGGCAGCGGCGCGCCGCCCGTCCGCATCACCTCGAGCACGCCCGCGAGCCGCTCCAGTTGGGTGCCCGGGTCGACCGGGTCGGACCCGGGGCGGGTGCTCTCCGCCCCGACATCGCAGATCGCGGCCCCGCCGGCGGCCATGGCGCCCATTCGCGACAGCGCAGCCTCCGGCGGCAGGCTCCCGCTGCCCATCCAGAGGGAGTCGGGGGTGACGTTGAGCACCCCCATCACCGCGGGGGGGCGCAACCAGGCGAGCGGCT
>JBKHVQ010000169.1:0-4184 GCA_046569985.1 Thermoleophilia bacterium
CCGCGCGCACGTCGGTGGTGTCGAGGATGTCCGACGCCACGCCGAAGGCCTCGGCGCGCGCGGGCACCGAGCCGGCCACGGCGAGGGTGCGCGGAGTCGTCTGGGCGTAGTGGTTGTCCTCGACCACGATCAGCAGCGGCAAGTCCCAGAGCGCGGCGATGTTGAGGCACTCGTAGACGGCGCCCTGGCCGAGGGTGCCGTCGCCGATGAAGACGGTGGCGATCGCCCCGTCCTCGCGGCGCTTCTGGGCCACCGCCATGCCGGTCGTCAGCGGGACGATGCTGCCCTGGATGCCGTTGGTGTAGAAGTTCGGCGCGCAGAGGTGCTGGCTCCCGCCCCTGCCGCCGCTCACCCCGTCGACGCGGCCCATCACCTCGGCCAGCAGGCCCAGGCGGTCGGCGGTGAAGGCGAGGAAGTGGCCGTGGCAGCGGTGGTTGCTCACCACGATGTCGCGCTCGTTGTCGAGGTGCGCGATCACGCCGACCGCGTTGGCCTCCTGGCCGATGCAGGTGTGGGTGGTCCCCACGAGCAGCCCCTGGGAGAACATCTCCAGCAGGGTCTCCTCGAAACGGAGGATGCCGTACATGCGCCGATGGAACTCGGGCAGGGTGATGTCGGTGGCGCCATGGCTCACGGTCATCGGCGGACTGTACCCCACCGTCCCCTGTCGTAGACTCAGGCGCGATGCCCGACTCCCCGGTGCCCGCTCCGGGCCACGATCCCGCGGCGGCCGGCGGCGACTTCCGGCCCCGCGTCGACCCCCCGCTCTCGCGGGCCTTCTCGAAGGATCCCGCCGACGAGCGCTTCATCGAAGAGCTCAACGCGGCGCTCGCGCCGATGGAGGACGCCGGGTACGGCGATCTGCCCGAGATCCGGCCGACGCTGCACATCGTCGGCGCCCCCCGGTCGGGCACGACGCTGCTCTACCAGGTGATCGCGGGCTCCTTGGATGTCGGCTACATCGACAACCTCACCGCCGCCTTCTGGCGGGCGCCGGTCACCGGGCTCCGGCTGTCGCGCAAGGTGGGTGTCGCGCCCGCGACGGGGTTCGGCTCCGACTTCGGCCGCACGACCGGCGTGGGGGAGCCGCACGAGTTCGGCTACTTCTGGAACCACCACCTGGCCTACCCCGACCTGTCCGAGCGCGGCCCGGACCACGAGGAGCGGATCGACTGGGTGCGCCTGCGTCGCGTAATCGTGAACATGGCCGAGGCCCGCGGGGCCCCGATGGTCTTCAAGCCGATGCTGCTGATCTGGCATATGGAGGCCATGTCCCGCGCGATGCCGCGCACCTGTTACGTGTGGATCCATCGCGACCCGCGCGACACCGCGCGCTCGATCCTGCGCATGCGCCTGGCGGTGCGCGGTACGGTCGGCGAGTGGGCGTCGCTGCGGCCGCTGGGTGCCCGGTCGGAGAGCGACCCGTATCGGCAGGTCGCGGCCCAGGTGCTGCTGCTGGAGCGCGCCATCCGCGGGGCGGCCGCGCGTCTGGGCCCCGGCACGGTGCTGCCGGTGCGCTACGAGCGCCTCTGTGCCGAGCCGAACGCGGTCATCGCGGACATCCGCGAGCTGATGGGCGCAAAGGGAGAGCCGCCCGCGCTGCGCGTCGCCGATCTGCCGGTGTTCTCCCCAGGTCCCTCCCGGGGCCTCGAGGAGCACGGCGAGCGCCTCGACACGGCGCTCGCTGAGATCGAATCCGAACTGCAGGCCGCCGAGGCCGGGGTGCGCGCATGAGCGAGTCGACCGTCGTGGCCGGGGTGGTCGCGCCGCTGGTGAACAACAACGAGCCCCAGGCCCAGGTGATCGAACTGCTCGTCGCCAACGGCGATGTGGTGGCCGAGGGCGACCTGCTCTGCGTGCTGGAGACCAGCAAGACGACCGCCGACGTCGAGGCGCCCGCCGCGGGCCACGTCGGCCGCCTGCGGCTGCGTGAGGGCGACATGGTCGACGCCGGCGCCCCGATCTGCGACATCTTCGACGGCCCGCCCCCGGAGGAGGCCGCCGCCGCGGCCGCCGACGGGGCCGCCCCGCGCCTCACCCGCAAGGCCGAAGCGATGGCGCGCGAGGCGGGCATAAGCGACCTCTCGTCGCTGCCGACCGACCGTTTCATCACGCAGCGCGACATCGAGGAGCTGATCGCCCGCCGGGCGGCCGCGGCCCCGGTGGAACTCGCCCCGGGCCTCGTCGCGTCCATCGGTCCGCGCAGCATCGTGGTCTTCGGCGGCGGCGGGCTCGGCCGGTGCGTGATCGAGATGATCCGAGCGGCCGGCGCCGGCGACGTGCTGGGCGTCATCGACGACGGCCTCGCCCCGGGCGACGATGTGCTCGGCGCGCCGGTGCTCGGCGGGCAGGCGATGCTCGCGGCGCTCGCCGGTGCCGGGCTGACCCGGGCGGCGCACGCCGTGGGGGGCATCGGCCGCATGAGCAGCCGCGTGAGGGTCGCCGGCCTGATCGAGGCGGCCGGACTCGCGATGCCCGCGATCGTGGACCCCTCGGCGACGGTCTCGCCGTCCGCGACTCTCGGCGACGGCGCCCAGGTGCATGTGGGCGCGCGGGTGATGGCGCGGGCGCGGATCGGCCGCAACGCCCTCATCAACACGGGCGCCGTCATCTCCCACGACTGCGTCATCGGCGACCACTCCCACATCGCCCCCGGGGCGATCCTGGCCGGCGATGTGACCGTCGGCGCGGGCACGCTGGTGGGCATGGGGGTCACCGCCCTGCTCGGCGTCAGCGTCGGGGCGGACTGCGTGATCGGCAACGGGGCGCATCTGCTGGCCGACGTGCCCGACGGCATCCGCGTCGGGGTCGGGCAGGTCTGGACCGGCCAGGGATGACCCCGATCGCCGCCGGATCCCTCGTGAACCCGGCGGTGGTGCTCCAGGCTTCGGGCCCGAACGGGCTCGGCATCATCCGCAGCCTCGGCCGTCGCGGCATCCCCGTGGTCGCCTGCGATCACGACCCGCGCGCCCTGGGCCTGCTGTCGCGCCATGCGACCCCCTGCTTCACCCGCCACCCGCTCGCCGATCCGGACGGGTTCGCCGAGGACGTGATCGCGCTGGGGCGCCGCCTCCCGGTGCCGGGCGTCCTGTTCGCGACCCACGACGAGACCCTCATCGCGCTCGGGCCGCACGAGGAGCGCCTCGCGCCGTACTTCGACCGCCCCTGGAGTCCGTGGGAGCGGATGCGGGCGACGATGGACAAGAGCACCCAGCACGCGGCGGCGCGCGCCATCGGCTTCCCGGTGCCCGCGACGGTGGAGCCGGCGGGCGAGGGCGACGTGGTGGCCGCCGCCGCCGAGCTGCGGTTCCCGGTGATCCTGAAGCCCCGTCGCGCCCCCGAGTTCCGGGCCCGGATGCGCCGGCAGGTGCTGGAGTGCGCCGGGCCGGAGGACCTGCGGCGCAACTGGGAGATCGCGGCGCCCTACGCGCCCCAGATCAGCGAGGTGATCCCCGGGGGCGACGAGCGCATCTGGACCCTCGGCAGCTATCGGTCGGCCGACGGCACGCCGCTCGCCTCGTTCACCGGGCGCAAGCTGCGCCAATGGCCGACGCGCTTCGGCACCGGCCGCTCCGCCGAGGCGCACTGGGATCCCGGGTACGCGGCGCGCGGTCACGCCCTGCTCGACGAGCTGGGATTCCACGGGATCTCCCAGCTCGAGACCAAGCGCGACCCGCGCGACGGGCGCGACTACCTGATCGAGGTCAACACGCGATCATGGCTGTGGGTGGGCCTCGCCACCGCGGCCGGCGTCAACCTGCCGCTGGCGGCGTATCTGGATGCGATCGGCCGCGGCCGGCGCATACCGGACGGGCACCGCAGCGGCCTGCGCTGGATGCTGGCGAGCCGCCACGTCGGCGGCGCGGTCATGGAGATACGCCGCGGCGACTGGACCTGGGGCGGCCTCGCGTCGACCCTGCGCCCGCCGTTGCGCGAGGGGGTCTGGGACCTGCGCGACATCCGGCCCGGCGTCGGCCAGACCACCCACCAGCTACGGGTGCTCGCCCGCCGCCTGCGCCGTCGGGTCTGATGCGGGCTCGGCGGGTCCCTCGGCCGCCGACCGGAGGATCGCCGTGATCTTCGCGGCCTGGACGCTAAGCGCGTGGGGCGCCGCCGCCGCCCGGCAGGCCTCGGGCCCCGGCGGGTCGGCGATCAACTCGGCGAGCGCTCGCGCGATCGCGGTG
>JBKHVQ010000170.1:0-6128 GCA_046569985.1 Thermoleophilia bacterium
GGCGACGCGCTGGACATGGCCGACAACGTCATGACCTACCGCACCATCGTGAAGGAGGTCGCGCACACGCACGGCTGCTATGCGACGTTCATGCCGAAGCCGTTGAGCGATCACAACGGCAGCGGGATGCACACCCACATGAGCCTGTTCCGCGGCGACGTGAACGCGTTCCACGACCCCGATGATCCGTACTCGCTGTCGGCGGAGGGACGCTCGTTCATCGCCGGCGTGCTGCGCCACGCGCGCGAGCTGTCGCTGGTGTTCGCCCAGTGGGTGAACTCGTACAAGCGCCTGGTGCCGGGCTTCGAGGCGCCGGTGTATGTGGGCTGGAGCCGCCGCAACCGCTCGGCGATCGCCCGCGTCCCCGGCCACCACCCGGGTCGCGTCGAGGCGACACGCGTGGAGCTGCGCTGCCCGGATCCCGCGTGCAACCCCTATCTCACGTTCGCCGCGTTCCTGTGCGCGGGCCTTGAGGGCATCGAGAAGGGCTACGAGCTGGCGCCCGAGATGCAGCAGAACCTCTACGACCTGACCCCCGAGGAGCGCCGGCGCACCGGGGTGGAGGCCCTGCCCGAGAACCTCGGCGAGGCGGTCGAGGTGGCGGCGGCCAGCGAGTTGCTGCTCAACTGCCTGGGCGAGCACATCCACTCGCGCCTGATCGAGCTGAAGCGCGCCGAGTGGGACGACTACCGGGGCCGTGTCACCCCGTACGAGCTGGAGCGATACCTGCCCCGGCTGTAGCGGCGGGCCGCGAGGGACCGGGGGCGGCCCGAGGGTTCAGGCCGCTCCCGCCATCCCCCCGCGCAGGTCGGTGCGCAGCCGCTCGATCGCCTCGGTGAGCTCCGACTTCACGCGTTCCTCCGATGCCCGGATCTCGGTGCGCAGGTCGCGCTCCATCGCGGACATCTCGGTGCGCATCTGCGCCATGTCGGCGCGGACGTCGGATCGTAGGCCGGAAACCTCGGATCGGAGCGACGCAACCTCCGCGCGGACGTCGCCGATGGAAGCGCCCAGGTCGGTGCGGACATCGCCGATCGACGCGCCCAGGTCGGTGCGGACATCGCCGATGGAGGACCTCAGGAGGGTCACCATGACGATGAGCGACACGCCGACGAGGCCGCCGAGCACGGTGATGAGCGCGATCTCCATGCATCGAGAATATTCCTGAGCGTCGCACGGGCAAAGCCGCGGGCGTGCCGTGCGCGTGTCAGGTGGGTGACAGCGGCCGGCGCACCTGCGCCAGCAGCGCGCGCCAGCGACGCACGCAGGAGTCCCAGCCGTGGCCGGCCGTCCATTCGGCGCCCGCCCCGCCGAGGCGCTCGCGCAGGGCGGCGTCCGCCTCGAGACGGGCGAGCTGGCGCCCGTAGGTCGCCGCGTCGGTGTACAGCAGGCCACCGCCCGAGCGGGCCGTCTGGCCGGCCAGAACCTCGGAGGCCGCGTTGCCGAGCGTGGGCCGCCGGGCGCGCCACGCCTCGAGGGCGACGAGCGACAGGCTCTCGTGGGCGCTCGGCAGCACCACCGCCTCGCACGCGTCGAGCAGCCCGCTGCGGGTGGCCTCGTCGACGAAGCCGGTGGTGACGACCCAGTCGGGCAGGTGCATCGCGCCGGTCGGCCGCCCGGCGAGCACGAGGCCGCACCGACCGCCGGCGGCGCGGTGGGCCGCGTGGGCCCGGATGAGCGCGCCGAGGCCCTTCGAGGGGTCGACGCGGCCGACGTAGAGCACGAAGCGGTCCGGGAGGTTCACGATACGGCGACGCGCCGCGGCGGCGCTGCCGGGGACCGCAGCGTCGATGCCCGCGCCGACGATCGCCCGCGGTCGCTCCCCCAGCCCGTGGAGGTCGTCGACCAGGTCGCGCTCCTCGGGCGTGAGGAACGCGAAGCCGCGGGCCATCGCGACGAGGCCGCGGGTGAGGGCGAAGCGGAACATCGGCTCGTCGTGAGCGAGGGGCACCAGCACGGCGCGGTCGGCGACCAGCGGCATCGAGAGCTGGGTCGTGGCGTACAGGTAGGTCCAGAGGGCGACGACCTCGTGGCGGGCACCGGCCGTGCTGAGCGCCGCGAGCATGCCGGGCGCCACCGGGCCCTGCGCCAGCGCCCAGGCACGTTCGGCGGCGGCATCCCCGCCGCGGAGGGCGAGGGCGCGCACCAGATCGCCCGAGCGGCCCGGGTCGGGCGCGTCGGCGTGGAAGCGGTGCACGACCACCTCGTCCTCCCGCGTGGTGCCGGGCGGGAAGTGCGGCGCCCAGGTGAGGTAGTCGCGGGCGGTGGTCGTGTAGACGACCACCTCGTCGCCGGCCGCGGCGAGCGCCCGGGCGGTGGAGCGGCAGAGCGCCTCGGCGCCGCCCGCGACCCCGTCGCCGTAGCGCTGGACGACGAAGGCGACCCTCAGGAGCGGCGCTCCAGCTCCGCGACCCGCCGCTCGAGGCGCGCGAGTTCGGCCCGCTGGCGGTGGCGGTCGCGCTCGAGCTGGGCCAGCAGGTCGCCCAGCGAGGGGGCGATGAGGCGCAGCACCGCCCGCCGCGCGGCGCTCACCCGGCGACCGGCCGGCCCGCGGCGCGTCGATGCGGCGGGCTCGCCGATGCGCAGCGGCGCGAGCGGCGGTTCGCCCGCGGCGTCACGCAGGGCGGCCAGCAGGGCGTCGGGGTCGGTGGAGGGGGGCGTTGCCACCGGGTCAGTATGCCCCCCGGCGGCTGAAGACCACCGGGATCGTGCGGGCGAGGATGGTGAGGTCCAGCCAGATCGACCAGGTCTCGATGTAGTAGAAGTCGAGGCGCACGAGGTCGTCGAAGGACAGGTCGCTGCGCCCGCTCACCTGCCACAGGCCCGTGATGCCCGGGAGCACGAGATAGCGCTTCTTGTGCAGGTCGTCGAGGAGCTCGAAGTCGCGGAGCGGCAGCGGGCGCGGGCCGACCAGCGACATCTCGCCGCGGATGACGTTCCACAGCTGCGGCAGCTCGTCGATGGAGAGGCGGCGCAGCACGCGGCCCACGCGGGTGACGCGTTGATCGTCGCGCACCTTGAACAGCGCGCCGTCGGCTTCGTTGAGCGCCTCGAGTTCCTCCTGGCGCTCCTCCGCGTCGACGGTCATGGTGCGCAGCTTGAGGCAGTCGAACTCGGTCTCCTCGACGCCCATGCGCCGGCTGCGGTGGATCACCGGCCCGCGATCGCCGAGCTTGATGGCGAGCGCCGCGATCGCCAGCACCGGGAGCAGCAGCAGGCCGATCAGCGACGCGAAGACGATGTCGAAGAGGCGCTTGGCCAGGAAGGCCATGCCGCCGAGCACCGGCGGGCGCAGCTCGAACAGGGGCACGCCCGGTGCGGGGACCGCCTCGACCGAGTGCGACAGCAGTTCGGTGGTGGTGGGCGCGAGGCGCACCGGCAGGCCCCGGCGCCGGCAGACCTCCAGGAGTTCCAGCACGGGGCCGTCGTCGCCGGCCCAGCCGGTGAGGATGACCTCGTCGACCTGCTGGGGGTCGAGCGCGGCGCGCAGGTCGCCGGCCTCGCCGGTGGCGGTGTCGGCGCCGATCCCGGGGATCAGCAGGTGGCGCCCGACGATGCGGTACGGCACGCGGCGGCGGTGGCGGTCGCTCTCGAGACCGGCCGCGACGCTCGCCATCAGGCCGGGCTGGCCCACCATGAGCGCCCGGCGCTCGAACTTGAGCGCGTCGAGCACGAGGGCGGTGACGCTGTCGTAGCTGGCGCGCAGGATCAGGACGCTGGCGCCGACCAGGAACCACGACGAGTAGAAGATGTAGTAGGTGTCGAAACGCCAGCCGGCGACGAGCACCACGGCGAGCACGATGATGGTCGCCAGGGTCACCGACGAGAGGATCCGCGCCGCGCCGCCGCGTTGTTCGCGCGGCCCGTACAGGCGGTTCTTGGCGAACAGGAGGATCAGCGTGCCCGCCGCGACGGGCAGCGCCTTCTGCTCCACCGCCCAGATCGCGCCGGAGTCGACGGGGGCCCCCTGCACGATCAGCTTCAGCGCGAGGGCGGCGTAGATGCCGATGAAGGTGGCGGTGACATCGATCGCCACGAGGACCAGCACCGACAGCGCGCGCCGTACCGCCGCGGCGCCGGCGGGACCGACCAGCATCGGCAGGAAGCGCGCGTCGCGGCGGACGTGGCGGGCGCGGGGGGCCTCCCGCTCGTCGGTGCGGGCGGGCTCGGCGGGATGGGTGGGACGCGTGCTCACCCCGCGATCGTACTGCCGATCCCGGTCCCTGTGCGCGATCCGCCCTTTTCGCGGACCGCGCGGTGTTTCAGCGGGGCTTGCGCAGGCGCAGGTAGACGGCGGCGTGCGCACCCGGCGGGAGCTCGCCGGCGCTGCCGACCGCGGCGAAGTTGCGCGTGCAGATCAGGGGCAGCAGCGGGCCGGCGGCGAACGACCAGGGCCGGGCGCCGAAGAACCATTCGTGCACCGGCCGGCGTTCGCACGCGTACTCGCGGTGCTCCTCCTGCCAGGGCAGGCCGAGCAGTCGCGCGGCGAGGGCGGCGTCGGAGTAGCGACGCTCGAAGAACACGCGTCCATCGACGGCCTCGCTCGCCTCGCCCCAGACGTGGCGGTCGACCCACACGTCGGTGTGGGTGGCGGCGACGTTGGTGGTGAGGTGCAGGACGCCGCCGGGGCGCAGCACTCGCCACATCTCGGCCATCGCGCGGGTGTCGCCGTCACCGGCGATGTGCTCGATCACCGACACGCAGGCGACGTTGTCGAACGACGCGTCCGCGAAGGGCAGGGTGCGCGCGTCCTCGACGCGCAGGTCCAGCGCGGGGTCGAGCACGCGCCAGCGCTCGATCTCGTCGGCGAAGAGGTCGACGGCGACCCACCGGCCCTCGCCCGCCTCGTTCAGCGTGCTCGCAAGCAGCTTCGGGCTGGAGACGTCCAGGCAGTCGCCGGCGAAGGGCTCGCCGGCGACGCGGGCGAGCTCGAAGTAGCGCCATGGCTCGAGGGGCACCAGCAGGCGGTAGAGGCCGGCACGCGGCTGCGGCCACGAGCGCTCGCGGGCGCCGCGGGCCATCCAGCGGGCGCCCAGGCGAAGGCTGTGCGCGGCCAGGCGCCGCCACGCGCGCGGCGCGCGGATGGGCGTGCCCGTCACCGGCCGAGGGCCTGGCGGTACACGTCGCGTGTCGCGGTGGCGGTGGCCGGCCAGGAGTAGCGCTCGGAGAGCTCGCGGCCCGCCTCGCCCCGCTCGGCCAGCGCGGCCCGGTCGGACAGCGCGTCGGTGAGCGCCGCGGCGAGGCCCTCGGGGGTGATGTCGGCTTCGTCGACGAAGATCGCCGCGTCGCCGCCGATCTCGACCAGCGACGAGTTGCGCGCGCACATCACCGGGCATCCATGCGCCATCGCCTCCGCGACGGGGATGCCGAAGCCCTCGTAGACCGACGGGTAGACCAGCAGCGTCGCCCGTCGGTACAGGTCGACCAACTCCTCGCGTCGCACGAAGCCGCGGATCTCGCACCCCGGGCCCGCCGCGGCGCGCACCGCCGGCTCGTCGCCGCCGTCGCCGCCCACGATCACCAGACGGCAGCGCGGGGGGTCGGCCGGCGCGTCCCGCCAGTACCGGGCGTGGGCGGCCGCCAGCAGCGGGATGCGCTTGCGCGGCTCCATGATCCCGACGCACAGGATGAACGGCTCGCGCGTGGCCGGCGGTCGCAGGTCGCGCTCGACGCCGTTGGGCACCACGCGGATGAGGGCGTCGGGCACCTTGTACAGCTCGCGCAGGTCGCGGGCGGTCGACTCGGAGACGGCGATGACCCGTTGCGCCGTCCGCACCGAGCGGCGGGCGAACAGGCGCGCGTAGCGGCGGAAGTTCTCGGGGAAGGCGCTCGGCACGCGCTCCCAGGAGAGGTCGTGCACGGTCACCACGGTGGGGCACGGGCTCCACCACGGCCCCCAGGTGACCGGGGCGTGGACCAGCGACGCCCGGCGGCGCAGCGCGATCAGCGGCAGCATCACGTGCAGCCACAGCATGTCGATCAGCAGGTTGCCGACGCTGGTGATCCTCCCCCTGCGCGGCAGGCCCGGCGGGCCGTAGACCCACTCGATGCGCAGGTCCGGGGCCGGCCGGGTTTCGAGGACGTGGCGCAGCTCGCCGATGTAGGTGGCCAGGCCGGTCGGGCGGCGG
>JBKHVQ010000171.1:0-17740 GCA_046569985.1 Thermoleophilia bacterium
GACGGTGACATCCGACTGGACCTTCGAGGTCGACACGATCGCCCCGCCGCTCACGATCTCCGAGCCGGCGCCGGGGAGCGTCAGCGCCCGCAAAGCGGTGCGCTTCACGGGCACCAGCGAACCCGGCCTCGTCGTCACGATCGCCCACAGCGACGGTAAGAAGGCCGTCACCGCGGGGCCCCGCGGCGGCTGGACCGCCCTCGTCAAGCTGCCCGAGGGCATCGGGCTGGTCACGGTCACCGCCGCCGACCGGGCCGGCAACACGACCGCGCGGGGACGGAAGGTCGGCGTCGACACCACCGCTCCCAACGTCCTGGTCAGCGCACCCGCGACGGGTGACGCCCTCACCGAGACCGACGAGCCGATCATCTACGGCCGCGTCACCACCGACAATCCGCGCGCGCTGACCTACTCGGCCGTCGTGAACGGCGTCAAGGTCCTCAGCGTGCCGGGCGCCGGGGCGATCCCCCCGGCGGACGACGGCGACGGCTACACCGAGGCGGCCGCCACCGAGACCGGCCCGCTCCAGCTCGACGGGCGCAAGTTCGCCCTGGCGGTCGGCGCGCTCCCCCAGGGACGCAACCGGTTGACCGTGGTCGTGACCGACGCGGCCGGCAACGCGGCCCGCGTCGATCGCACGATGATGGTCGACACCACCGACGACTTCGGCGAGCACGACCTGATGGTCGGCGCGCGCGGGGATGACGTCACCCAACTTCAGGAGCGCCTGCGCGAAGCGGGGGCCTTCCCGAAACGCGCCAAGGCCACCGGGGTCTACGACAAGAAGACCGTGAAGGCCGTGCGCGCCTATCAGCGCTCGCGGACCCTCCCGGTGAACGGCCGCGTCGACGAGCGCGTGCGCTCGGCGATGGTCGGCCGCATCGTCGTCAGCCTCAGCCAGCGCAACCTGCGCCTGATCCGCGACGGCAAGGTCGTCAAGACATACCGGATCGCCATCGGCCAGCCCGCATACCCCACGCCGACCGGCGACTACGAGATCATCCAGAAGCAGGTCGACCCCACCTGGTTCCCGCCGAGCTCGCCGTGGGCGAAGGGCCTCGGCCCGATCCCGCCCGGCCCCGGCAACCCGCTCGGCACGCGCTGGATCGGCACCTCCGCGCCCGCGATCGGCATCCACGGCACCTACGCCGACAGCTCGATCGGCACCGCGGCCAGCCACGGCTGCATGCGCATGCACATCCCCGATGTCGAGGAGCTCTACGAGGAGGTCTCGCTGGGGATGAAGGTCTCCATCCGGGCGTGAGCACGGTCGCCGTCACCGACGGCGACTGGGATGAGGTCGTCGCCGGCGCCGAGGTGCCCGTGCTCGCGGACTTCTGGGCGCCGTGGTGCGGGCCGTGCGCCGCGGTCACCGCGATGGCCGAGGAGCTGGCGGCCAGGTATGCGGGACGCCTCCTGGTGGTCACCCTCGACATCGACGCCGAGCCGCGCACCGCCGCCCGCTACGAGATCCTGTCGGTCCCGACGCTGATCCTCTTCCGCGACGGGGGACCGGTGGAGCGGATCGGTGGCAGAATCCGCCGGGCGCGCCTCGAGGCCGCTCTCGCATCCCACCTCGATCAGGAGTAGCCGCACGATGCCGGCCATCTACTTCAGCCTTGCCTACGTCCAGCCGTTCGCCGACATGTCGACGGAGAAGCCCGAGGACGGCGTCACCGTCGTGCGCGGCGACGGTCAGATCGTGGGCCTGCGCCTCGACGACCCGCGCCTCGTGCTGCGCCTCTCGGAGATCTGCGCGAATATCGGCGTGGATGAGGAGAAGGTGTGGCCGCGCCTGCGCGCCGACGCGGACGTCCTCCTCGGCAGCCGCGCCGCCACCTGGGGCGGCGGCGGAGCCTAGCTCCGTGGTGTCACCCCGGCGGGCCGTCCGCCGGCTCGCCGGGAACGCGACAACATGAAGGAGACACGCGATGGGTCTGTTCGATCAGGTCTCGGACCTCCTGGGCGATGGCGGGGGCGGTGGTGGCAACGGCCTCATGAACGCCGCGATGAAGATGGTCGGCGGCGGCGAGGGCCTGCAGGGCCTCGTCGGGAAACTCGACGCCGCCGGGCTCGCGGAACTGGCGCAGTCGTGGGTCGGCACCGGCGACAACAAGGCGATCTCCCCCGACCAGGTGCGTGCCGCCCTCGGCGATGACGAGGTGCACCGCGCCGCGCAGGAGGCCGGCATCGGCGACGACGAGGCCGCCAGCGGCCTGGCCGGACTGCTGCCGGACCTCGTCAACCGCCTCACCCCCGATGGGAAGCTGCCCGACCTTGGAGAGCTCCAGCAGCTCGCCGGGAAGTTCCTCGGCAAATAGCGCCCGGCGGCTGCCCACGGGCGGCCGGTCGCGTGCCTGGGCCCTCGACGGCCCCGACGGACGCCGCGTGGCCGTGAAGGTCACGGCATCCCTGGCCGCCGCCCGCGAGGCGGCGGCCCTCGCGCGCGTCGCCGGCCACGGCTTGGCGCCGGACCTGATCGCCCACGGGGACGGCGTGCTCGTCACCGAGTTGATCGACGGCGACGTCCTGCCGCTCGCCTCGCTCGCGGCGGAGCAGGCCGGCGCGCTCGGGGCCGCCCTCGCGCGGCTCCATGCGCTCGAGCGCTCGGAGGAGGGCGCTTACGACGGTTGGACCGCACCCGCGCGCTCGCTGGACGAGTACCGGCGGCGGCGGGCGGAGGAGATCCGGGAGGGGGCGTCCGGCGCCCTCGCCGCGGCGCTGTCGGCCACATCCACGCCCGCCCCCCACGCATCCCCCGCCGGCCCCCCGTTCGTGCTGGTGCACGGTGATCTCTGGGGCGGGAACATCGTCTGGCAGGGCACGCGCCCCACATTGGTGGACTGGGAGTTTCAGCGGATGGGTGACCCGGTCGAGGACCTGGCCTACGCCGTCGCGATGGACGACATGCCGGACGGACTCGTCACCGCTCTGCTGCAGGGCTACGGCCGGCCGGACTTCATTGATGCGGTCCGCTGGTGGCGTCCGCTGCTCGCGGCCGGCTGCGCCCGCTGGTACGCGGAGGAGGGCGACGCGGAACGCGCAGCCGCCTTGGAGGCACAGGTCCGGCGTCTCGACCGCGAATGAGATGAGACCCGGCCCGGTCGGCGGGGTCCAACGCCGAGGGGTCAACTCCAAGGATCGAGGACGTCCAGTTCGGCGAAACGAGTGACGTCGCGTGTGTTGCGAGTCACCAGGGTCATCCGGTGGACCATCGCCGTCGCGCCGATCAGGGCGTCGCGGAATGGTGCGGGGTCAGGAACATGAAGGGCAGCGGCCCGTCGCGCGACATGGATGTCGACGGGCAGAACCCGGCGGTCGAAGACCGACATCACGCCCACATCGAGCCAGCGCCGCAGGAGCGCCCCCTTCGGAGGATCGGCGCGCTCGGCCAAGAGCACGCCATGCTCCAGTTCGTGGATGGTGATCGCGGACACGAACATCAGCGAGGGGGCAACGGCCGTCGCCCATTCTGCGACACCGGAGTTCGCCTTCCCCGCCCGCAGCTTCCGTAGCTCCGACACGACGTTCGTGTCGAGGACGAACATCAGGTGAACTCGGCGGGCTGCGGGACGTCCTTCGCGGAGCGGATCGTCAACTCGACATCCTCGACGCCGGCGGGCTCCGCCAGACGATCGAGCAGGCGGCTGGAGCCCCCGAGGAGAGCCTCGTATGCCTCATAGGTGAGCAGCACGTGTGCCGGACGCCCGCGGTCGGTGATGTAGACAGGCCCGGCCTCCGCGGCGCGCTTCGCGCCGCCGGCGTCGTGGTTGAACTCTCGGCTGGTCATGCGGGTCACCACGACTCGCCCCCGATTAAAAGTAGCAATGTTGCTACTTTAGCCGACTGCGCCTGCGGCCGCCAACCGGCAACGCCAGGCGGAGCGGCCTACCCCTCCGCGCGGTCCAGGCGCATGGCGATCGGCTCGCCGTCGATGATCGCCTCGTCCCGGTGGATGCCGGCGAACGGCGCGCCGTGGCCCACCGAGAGGCGCACAGCGAGGGTCTCGGCGGCGATGCTCGCGCGGTGCATGTCGATCGCCTCGCGCACCGGGCCCGAGCCGTCGAGGTGCAGCGCGATGCGGTCCTCAACGCGCAGACCCGCGGCCCGCCGGGCGCCCTGCACGGCGTGCACGATCTCGCGCGCCAGGGCCTCTCGCGCCAGTTCCTCGGTGATCTCGGTGGCGAGGGCCACCGCAAGCGCCGCGTCCTGACCCACGGCGTAACCCTCCGCGGGCCGCGCCTCGCGCAGGATGTCCTCGTCGGTGAGGGCCTCCTCTGCTCCCGCCACGGTGATCGTGACCGGCTCACCGGCGTCGAGCGCGCGCGCGGTGGCGGTGGCGTCCAGCGCGGCGACGGCCTCCGCGACCGCGGGCATGCTCTTGCCGAAACGCGGCCCCAGGCGGCGGTAGTTGGGCTTCACCACCACCTGCACCAATTCGCCCGGGTCGGTCACGAAACGCACCGCGCGCACGTTCAGCTCGTCGGCGATCAGGTCGACCAGGCCGTCCATCAGCCCCGCCAGCGCCGGCGGGCAGGCCACGACGGCCTCCGCGAGCGGCTGGCGCACCTTGATCTTCGCCTCGGCGCGCGCCCCGCGGCCGACGGTGACCACGACACGCACCGCCGCCATGGCCTCCTCAAGCGCCTCGTCGCGGTAGCCGCGCACCGCGGGCCAGTCGGCCAGGTGCACGCTGTCGGGAGCCGAGGGGTCGTGGTCGGCCACCAGCGCGCCGTGGACCTCGTCGGCGACGAACGGGCAGAAGGGTGCCAGGAGCAGGGAGAACGTCGCTAGGCACTCGTGGAGGGTGGCGAACGCCGCCGGCTCGCCGGCGGTGCGGTCGGCACCCCAGAAGCGCCGGCGGCAGGAGCGGACATACCAGTTGGAGAGGTCGTCGGCGAAGGCCTCGAGCACCCGGCCGGCGCCGGTGGCGTCGTAGCCCTCCAGGCGCTCGGTCACCTCGGCCACGACGGCGTCGAGGCGCGACAGGATCCAGCGGTCGATCGCCGGTCGCTCCCCCACCGGCGGCGCGGCGTCGCCGGGGGTCCAGCCGTCGGGCAGCGACGCGTAGGTGACCAGGAACGAGTAGGTGTTCCAGAAGGTGAGCAGGAAGCGCCGCATCGCCTCGTCGACCGCCTCCAGCGAGAAGCGGAACGCCTCCCACGGGCTCTGGGCGGTGAGCAGGTACCAGCGGAACGCGTCGGCGCCCTGGCGGTCGAGCACATCCCACGGCACGATCACGTTGCCCTTGGACTTGCTCATCTTCTGGCCCTCGGCGTCGAGGATCAGGCCGAGGCACACGACGTTCCTGTACGCGGTGCGGTCGAACAGGAGGGTGGCCTCGGCGAGCAGCGAGTAGAACCACCCGCGGGTCTGGTCCATCGCCTCGCAGATGAAGTCGGCCGGGGCGTGCCCGGTGAGGTCGCCCCCCGTGTCGAACGGGTGGTGCACCTGGGCGAACGGCATCGCGCCGCTGTCGTACCAGACGTCGATCACCTCGGGCTCGCGGTGCGCGTGGCCGCCGCACTCGCAGCGCACGACCACCTCGTCGACGAACGGCCGGTGCGGGTCGAAGTCCTCGGGCAGCTCCTCGGTCGCGAGTTCGCGCAGCCGGGCGTAGGAGCCGATCGCGCGGACCGTGTCGCAGTCGGCGCAGCGCCAGAACGGGAGCGGCGTGCCCCAGTAGCGGTCGCGCGAGATCGCCCAGTCGATGTTGCCCTCGAGCCACTTGCCGAACCGCCCGTCCCGCACGCGCTCCGGATGCCACCCCACCTGAGCGTTGAGCTCGAGCATGCGCTCGCGCACGTCGGTGGTGCGGATGTACCACGACGGCTTGGCGTAGTAGATCAGCGGCGTGGCGCAGCGCCAGCAATGCGGGTAGGCGTGCGTGTGGACCTGCTCGCGCAGCAGGCGGCCGCGGTCACGCAGGTCGGCGATCAGGTCGGCATCGACCTCCTTCGCCGCGCGCCCCTCCCATCGGCCCGCCATCTGGGTGTAGCGCCCGTCGGGGCCGACCGGGTTCGGGGTCTCCCAGCCCTGCTCGCGGGCCACCAGCATGTCGTCCTCGCCGAAGGCGGGGGCGATGTGCACCAGGCCGGTGCCGTCGTCGGTGGTGACGAAGCCCGCCCCGACCACCCGGTGCGGTCCGTCGATCATGTCGAAAGGCGCGGTGTAGGCGCGCCCGATCAGTTCCGTCGCCGGCATGGTCCGCTCAACCGCGGCGCCCTCGCCGAACACCGCCTCCACGAGGGGTTCTGCCACGATCAGCACCGCGCCCTCGTGGCGCACCGCCGCGTAGGTGACATCCGGGTTGACGGCGACGCCGACGTTGGCGGGCAGCGTCCACGGGGTCGTGGTCCACACCACCAGCGCCTCGCCGGAGCCCTCCAGCGGGAACGTGACGTACACCGAGGGGTCGTCGATGTCCTTGTAGCCCTGCGCGACCTCGTGGCTGGACAGCGCGGTGCCGCACCGCGGGCAGTAGGGGACGACCTTGCCGCTGCGGTAGACCATGCCGCGGTCGAACAGCTCGGCGAGGCTCCACCAGACCGACTCGATGTAGTCGGTGTCCATGGTGCGGTACGCGCGCTCGGTGTCCACCCAGAAGCCGATGCGCTCGGTCAGGCGCTCCCACTCGTCCAGGTACGTGACCACCGACTCCCGGCACAGCGCGTTGAACCGCTCGATGCCGTAGGCCTCGATCTGCGGCTTGCCGGAGATGCCGAGGCGCTTCTCGACCTCCAGCTCGACCGGCAGGCCGTGGCAGTCCCAGCCGGCGCGCCGGTCGACATGGTGACCGCGCATCGTCTGGAAGCGGGGGTAGATGTCCTTGAACACCCGCGAGAGCACATGATGCGACCCCGGGCGCCCGTTGGCGGTCGGCGGCCCCTCATGGAAGATGAACGGGGTCGCGCCCTCGCGCTCGGCGAGGCTGCGCCGGAAGACGTCCCGCTCGCGCCAGCGCCGCAGCACCCGCTCCTCCATGGCGCCCCACTCCGCCCCCGGGGTCACCTCGCGCCATCCGCCCATCAGGCGGTCGTCCCGACGGAGCGCCGCAGGCGCGCGCGGACCTGGTCGAAGTCCTCGAACGGCACGAACGGCACGTCGTCGTCGGCGAGGTGGCGGGCGAGGTCGGCGCGGGCGAAGATCAGGTCCGCCACCTTTGAGGCGCAGCGATCGGAGACGCCGTCGCCGATGTAGACCAGCGGGCGCCCCAGGCCGAGGCGCCGGATCTCGTGGCGCTTGCAGCGGCGGCCGCACTCCTCGCACGCGGGACCCCGGTCGCTCCACACCAGGGTGCAGCCGGCCTCCGAGAAGAGCGCCTCGTGACTGACGAGCTCCAGATGATCGAGGCCCCACTCGGCGAGCAGCCTCTCGATGACGCTGCGGAAGCCGGAGGACAGCACGACCAGGCGGTGCCCGCGCTCGGCGGCCCACCGCTCGAACTCGGCGAAACCGGGGCGCAGGCCGGCGCGCTCCAGCACGAGGTCGGCCACCTGCTCGGGGGTGGCTCGGACGGCGGCGAACTGCGTCTCCATCGCCTGCTCCAACGAGATCTCGCCCGAGAACAGGCGGGGCTCGATCGCGCCCCACGCACCGGGCGCCCCGAAGGCCTCGACGATCAGGTGGAGCGTGTCATGGCAGGTGATGGTGCCATCGAAGTCGCATGCGATTGACAGGGTCTCCACCACGCCGCAGGCTACCATGACCTCGATGGACGCCCCCCCTCCCGGCACCGCCGCACCGACGCCGATCTTCATCCATGGATCGGGCGGCGATCACCGGGTCTGGGCGCACCAGACCGAGTGCTTCGCCGGCGGCGCGTTCGTCGATCTGCCCGGCCATCCGCGCGGGGTCGCGGTGCCCGACGCCGGGGAACTGGCGGGCGCCCTCGCCGGCGCCCTCGATCAGTCGGAGCGACCCGGTGTGCTGGTCGGCCACTCCCTCGGCGGAGCCCTGGCGCTGCAGGTCGCCCGGATGCGCCCGGAACTGGTGGACGGGGTCGTCATCATCTCGTCCGGCGCGCGCCTGCCGGTGCCCGGGTGGGTCATGGAGAGCCTGCGCGCCGACTTCGACGCCGAATGCCGGCGCCTTCTGGAGGGCTTCTTCAGCGCGCCCGCGCTGGTGGAGGCGCCCGTCGCGGAGGCCCTCGCCGAGTGCGGGCCGGAGACGCTCGAGGCCGACTACCTCGCCTGCCGCTCGGTCGACCTGCGCGGCGAGCTCGACGATCTCGCCGCGCCCGTGCTGGTCATCGCCGGATCCGACGACCCGCTGACGCCGCCGTTCCTGGCCGAGGAACTCGCCCGCGAGCTGCCGATGGCGCAGATGGTGATGATCGAGGGGGTGCGCCACATGCCGATGGTCGAGGCGCCCGCGACCGTCAACCTCCTCATCGGCGCCTTCCTGGCGCGCGCGGAACTGGGGCGGTGATCGAGGCGGACGAGAGCCCGGCGGCGCGCCCGCCCGCGGAGCGCGTCGCGCTGATCATCAACCCGCGCGCCACATGCTCCACCCCCTCGGTGCGCGGTCGGGTGGCGCGGGAATTGGCGCCCCACGGGGTCGAGTGGACGCTGATCACGCGCACCCCCGCCGACACCGCGCAGATGGCGCGCGAGGCCGTCGAGGAGGGCGCCACGACCGTGGTCACCCTCGGCGGCGACGGCACCGCCGCCGATGTGGCCGGCGTGCTCGCGGGCACGGCCGTGGCCTTCGCCCCGCTGCCCGGGGGCAACGCCAACGTGTTCAGCAGGGCCATGGGCTGGCCGGGGGACATCGACCTCGCCGTCGACGGCCTGGAGGAGGCCCTCGACGCGCACCGGCGGCGCACCATCCACCTGGGGTCGATCACGCTCGACGACCTGCCGCCGCACACGTTCATCATCAACTGCGGTGTCGGGCTCGACGCCGCCACCGTCGAGTGGATCGAGCGCCGGCCGCGCACCAAGCGGCGCCTGCGCCACGCGGGTTTCGCGCTCGGGGCGGCCATCGCCACCGTCCGCGCGCGCCGCTCGGGCACCCGCCTGCATGTCACCACCGACGAAGCCGGGGAGCCGGAGGATGTCGCCACGGTGCTCGCGGCCTGCGGGTCGCCCTACACGTACCTGCGCGATCGCCCCCTCGACCTGGTGCCGGGCGCCGACTTCTCGGGCCCGGTGCGCTGGGTCGGCGTCCGCCGCGTCGGGGCGCGGAGCCTGTCGCGGCTGGCCCTCGGCGCGATACGTGGACGGCCGCCCTCGCCGGAGCATCCCGACCTGGTGATGGGCGATGCCGGCGCCGCCCTGCGCATCCGCGCGGACGCGCCGATGCCGGTGCAGGCCGACGGGGAGGCGCTTGGCCGCCACCGCGAGATCGTGATCTCGCCCGGGCCGGTGCTGACGGTGGTCGTGCCCGCGCCCCGCTGACCGGGGCGGCGGCCCCCGGGGCCGCGCGGCTCAAGTGCGCCTCCTCCCGGCCGACCATGTTCAGACAGGGCCTTCGGGCAGGCGACCGGACCGAGGAGGTGACCATGGCGAAGGGACCGGACCGCGAGGCCGTCGTGCGCGGGTTCATGGCGCTGGTCCTCGACATGGTCCGCGTCGATCCCGAGCGGCGCCCCAGCGCCGACATGACCCGCTGGTACCGCGAATTGGCCATGCAGGCGGGGCTGGCTCCGGTCCCGGTTCCCACCGCCCGCGTCCTCCTGGACGAGGGACTGCGGGTCGCCAAGGCGGTGCGCGAGGCCGAGACCCCGGTCGGGGCCGCCGGCTAGGGCCCGCGCTCAGATCCCGGTGAGGTCGACCTCTTTGAGGTAGCGGCGCCAGCCGCGCACCGGGTGGTCGAAGCCGATGCCGTCGTAGATGCGGTGGGCCTCCTTACGGCCCATCCCCGAGACGAACTGCGCCTTGTAGCAGCCGTTGGCCACCGCGACGTCGCGTGCGTGCAGCAGCAGGCCGCGGGCGATGCCGCGGCGCCGGAAGGCGGGGTCGACCGCCAGGTTCTCGAAGGTCGCCCACGGGCTGAGGTCGCGGCTGAGGTTGCTGATGATGATCACATCGAGCATCCCGGCCACCCGCCCGTCGGCCTCGGCCACCAGCAGGTGCCGGGCGGGGTCGGCCACCATCGACGCGAAGAGGCGCGCGGCGTCCCCATCCTGGTCCTCGCGCCAGGCGCGCCGCGGCTGCAGGTACCCGAACAGCGCGAGCACGCGCGGCAGGTCGCCCTCCCGGGCGCGGCGGAAGAGCACCCCGCCGTCGCTCACAGCTCGACGTTCCCGCAGCGGGTCACCCCGTCGGCCCGGCTCCGCTGTGGTGCACGGCGTCGCCCTGGACCACCAGCTGGGTGCCGTCGGCGTTCGGGACCTCGCGGTACGAGCCGATGCGCCGGTACCGCTCGCGGCGCTGGCGTTGCCGCTCGCCGGGCGCCATGCCGCGCAGTTCCTTGAAGGTCCGCGCGAGGTGGGTGCCGAGGATGCGGGCCGCCTCGTCGTGGTCGGTGTGCGCGCCGCCCGTGGGCTCGGGCACGACCACGTCGGTGATGCCCCAGCGGTAGCAGTTGGCCGCCGTCGGCTGGAAGGCGTTGGCCGCGTCGCGTGCCTTGGCGGCGTCGCGCCACAGGATCGAGGCGGCGCCCTCCGGCGAGATGACCGCATAGGTCGCGTTCTCGAGCATCAGCACACGGTCGGCGACGCCCAGCGCCAGGGCGCCACCGGAGGATCCCTCCCCGATCACCACCGCCACGACCGGCACCCGCAGGCGCAGCATCGCCTGCATGCTGCGCGAGATCGCGCCGCCCTGGCCGCGGTTCTCGGCGTCGGCCCCCGGGAAGGCTCCGGGGGTGTCGATGAGCGTCACCACCGGCAGATCGAGCTTCTCGGCGAGCTCGAACACCCGCATCGCCTTCCGGTACCCCTCGGGGCTCGGCATGCCGAAGTTGCGGTGGGTGCGCTCGGCGGTGTCGCGGCCCTTCTGCTGGCCCACGACCGCGTACGGCCCGTCCTCGCCGCGCGCGATGCCCGCCACGATCGACGGGTCGTCGCGGAAGTACCGGTCGCCGCGCAACTCCTCGAACTCGGTGAACAACCGGGGGATGTAGTCGAGCGTGTATGGGCGGTCCTGGTGGCGCGCCAGCTGGATCGTCTCCCAGATGGCGTTGGCCGACTCGGACCCGGAGCCGTGGAAACGGGTGGCGATGCGGCGCACGAAGCGGCCGCCCTTGCGTGCCGAGACGCTCATCGGTTCCCCCCCTCGTCCTGACGCGTCACCCTGGCGACGGCGCGCTTCGCGCGCTCGGGCAGCCCGCGGGCCCCGGTGGCGGCGCGCTCGGCGCGCTCCTGGGCCCAGGTGACCGCGGGAGCCGGTCCGGCGGCGCGCGGGCGGTCGAGGATGCCGAGCACCTTCGCGATGCGCCCCGCCAGGTCGCGCCGGTCGACCACGTCGTCGACCTGCCCGTTGGCGAGCTGGGTCTCGGCCAGGCCGAAGTCGGGCGCGAGCTTCTCGCGGGTGGTCTGCTCGATGACGCGCGGGCCGGCGAACGAGACAAGCGCACCGGGCTCCGCGTAGGTGATGTCACCGAGGGAGGCGAACGACGCCCACACGCCGCCGGTGGTCGGGTGCGCCAGCACGACGACGGTCGGCAGCTCGGCGTCGCGGAGCAACTCGAACGCGACGACGGTCTTCGCCATCTGCATCAGGGCGATGACGCCCTCCTGCATGCGGGCGCCACCGGAGGACGTGACGACGACCAGCGGCAGCCCCCGCTCCGCGCACCGCTCGGCCGCGCGATACAGCTTCTCGCCCACCACCGAGCCCATGCTGCCGCCGAGGTACGGGAAATCCATGGAGGCGACGATGCATGCGATGCCGCGCACCCGCAGCTCGCCCACGACCAGCGCCTCGTTGCTGCCCTTGCGCTCGGCGCGCTCGATGCGATCGGGGTACGGCTCGAGGTCGACGAACTGCAGCGGGTCGGCGGCGCGCAGCTCCGACCAGAGCTCACGCCAGCCCGCGCCCTCGGCGAGCTGGTCGATGCGCTCGCGGGCGCCGACCACGAAGTGGTGCCCGCACGAGGCGCATACGCCCAGGTTGCGGCGCAACTCCTCGGCGCGGTAGTGGCTGGAGCATTTCGGGCACGAGCGGTCATCGGCGGGCAGCTTGCGCGACGGGCTCCCCGAGGGGCGTCGCTTCAGCCGGTCGACCGAGATCGAGATGTGACGTCGCGACATCGGGCGATTATGGCAGCGCGTCGGCGCGTTCGGACAACCAGCGCTCCACGCCCGCCGTGTACACGGGCACCAGGTGCGCCTGGGGGCGGTGGTGCAGGATCAGCCGCGCGGCCTCCTCGGGCTCGTACCCGCGCAGGCGCAGCACCCCGTAGGCCACCATCGCCGAGCGGCGACGGCCCTGCTGGCAGTGGATCAGCACCCCCGCCCCGGGATCGTCCTCGAGCGCGGCGGCGGCGAACTCGACGGCCGGCGACCAGAGATGCGCGGGCTGCGGCTTGCCCGAGTCCCACATCGGGGCGTGGATGACCCGGTCGGCGCCCAGCACCCGCCGCTCGGCCCAGAGGTCCTGAGAGATGCGCGCCTGCAGAGGGGCGCGGCAGTTCACCACATGGGTGACGCCCTCCTCGGGCAGCCGCCAGACCGCCTCGCCCACCGGCACCCCGCCGACCGCGATGCGCTCATCGCCGATCCACGAGAAGCCGAGGCAACCGCGCCGCGGGCCGTAGATGCGCGTGCTGAGCCGGTGCAGGTGCGCCCGCGCCGGCCTGCGCGCGCCGGGGACCGGGCCGCCGCTCACTCCGCCACGTCGGGACGACCGAGCACGAGGGCGGCGTTGTGACCGCCGAATCCGAAGGCGGTGGAGATGGCGATGTCGACCCGCGCCTCGCGCGCGCGGTTGGCCACATGATCGACGCCCTCGCAGGCCGGGTCGAGGTTCTCGAGGTTGATCGTCGGCGGCATGATGCCCTCGCGGACGGCCAGCGCGGTGAGCGCGCCCTCGACGCCGCCGGCCGCACCGAGGCAGTGGCCGTGCATCGACTTGGTCGACGACACCATGACCTTCGCCGCGACATCCTCACCGAGGGCGCGCTTGAGCACCCGCACCTCGCTGCTGTCGCCGACCGGGGTGGAGGTGGCGTGGGCGTTCACGTAACCCACCTGCTCGGGGACGACGCCCGCGTCCCGCAGCGCCATCGTGATGGCGGCCGCCGGAGCGACGCCGGTGGGGTCGGGCTCGGTGAGGTGGTGGGCATCGCCGGTGAGCCCGTAGCCGAGCACCTCGCAGTAGACGTTCGCGCCGCGGCGCACCGCGTGGTCGAGGCTTTCGAGCACCAGGATCGCGCCCGCCTCGCCCATCACGAAGCCGTCACGTCCCGCGTCGAAGGGGCGGCTGGCGCCCGCGGGGTCGTCGTTGCGCGTGGAGAGCGCGCGCATGGCGTTGAAGGCGGCGATACCCGTGCGGGTGATCCCCGCCTCGGCGCCGCCCGCCAGCATCACGTCGGCGCGGCCGAGGCGGATGGCGTCGGTGGCGTCCCCCAGGGCGTGGTTGCCCGACGCGCACGCGGTGCTGGTGCACGAGAGCGGGCCGCGAAGGCCGAGGTCCATCGACACCTGCGCCGCGGCCATGTTGGCGATCACCATGGGGATGAAGAAGGGCGACACCCGGTCCGGGCCGCGCCCGGCGCAGACGAGGGTCTGCTCGGTGAACGACTCGAGGCCGCCGATGCCGCTGCCCACGATCGCGCCCATCCGCGGCGACATCTCGGGGGTGATCTTCAGGCCGGCGTCCTCCACCGCCAACCGGCCGGCGGCCACCGCCATGTGGCAGAAGCGGTCCATGCGCCGCGCGGCCTTGCGGTCGATGAAGTCGGTCACATCGAAGTCGGTCGCCTGACAGGCGATCGTGCTGGCGGTGTCGGGCTCCACATCCCAGCCGGTGATGCGCGCGGCGCCGCTTCGGCCGGCGACGGCGGCGCGCCAGTTGGCCTGCCATCCGACGCCGAGGGAGGTGACCAGGCCGAGGCCGGTGATCACCACCCTCCGGCTGGGGTCGCGCCCGCTCATGACATCGCCAGCCCGCCGTCGACGGGCAGCACCGCGCCCGTGATGAAGGCCGCGTCGTCGGAGCACAGGAAGGCGACCGCGGCGGCGACATCCTCCGGCGTGCCCAGGCGCCCCAGGGGGGTGCTGCTCAGCAACGCGTCACGGTGCTCGTCGGTGAGGCCCGCGGTCATGTCGGTGGTGATGTAGCCCGGGGCGACGGCGTTGACCCGCACCCCGCGGCCGCCGGCCTCGCGCGCCAGCGCGCGGACCATTCCGATCATCCCGGCCTTGGCGGCCGCGTAGTTGGCCTGGCCGGGGTTGCCGATCAGCCCCACGATCGAGGAGACCGCCACGATGCTCCCGGCGCGGCGGCGCAGCATGCCGCGCAGCGCGGGGCGGGCGGTGAAGAAGGCCCCCGACAGGTTCGTGTCGATGACCGCGTTCCAGTCGTCGGCGGTCATGCGCACCGCGAGGCCGTCACGGGTGATCCCCGCGTTGAGCACCACGGCGTCCAGCGGGCCGAGCTCCTCCTCCGCGGCCTCGACCAGCCCGGCGGCCTGGGCCTCGTCGGCCACGTCGGCCTGGTGCACCGACGCCGATCGTCCCAGGGCCCGGACGGCCGCCGCGGTGGCCTCGGCGCCTGCGCCGTCGGCCGCGTAGCCGACCGCGAGGTCGTATCCCGCGGCGGCGAGGGCCCGGGCGCACGCGGCGCCGATGCCACGGCTCGCCCCGGTGACGAGGGCCACCGGCATCAGTTCACCGCCAGCGCTTCGAGGTCGCCGGCGACGCCGACCTGTCGCGCGGCGACATCGCGGCGCACGCGGCGCACCAGCCCGGACAGGACCTTCCCCGGCCCGAACTCCACCACGCCGTCCACGCCCATGGCGAGGGCGACCCCCACGGCGGGCCCGAAGCGCACCGGTGATGTGAGCTGGTCGAGCAGCACGGAGCGCATCCGCTGGGGCGGCTCGACCGCGCAGGTCGTGGTCGAGAGGAACGGCACCACCGGGTCGGCCGGGTCCCAGGCCTCGAGCGCGGGGCGCAGGCGCTCGGCGGCGGGCGCCATCAGCGGGGAGTGGAACGCGCCGTCCACCTGGAGGCGCGCGCTGCGGACACCGCGGCCGGCCGCGAGCGACTCGAGCGCGTCGATGCCCGCGAGGGTGCCCGAGACCACCACCTGGCCCGGGCAGTTCTCGTTGGCGGGCCAGGCGCCGTCGACCTCGTCCACCAGCGCGGCCACCTCGCCGTCGGAGAGGCCCAGCACCGCGAGCATCGCCCCGGGGGAACTGAGGCCGGCCTGGCGCATCGCGTCGCCGCGCTCGGCGACGATGCGCAGGGCGCGCTCGAAGTCCATCGCCCCGGCCGCGACCAGCGCCGAGTACTCGCCGAGGGAGTGCCCGAGCACGAGGTCCGGCTGGAAACCGCTCTCCTCCACCGCCGCGCGGTACGCCGCGACGGAGGTCGCGACAAGCGCCGGCTGGCAGACGTCGGTTGCGGTGAGTCGCTCGATCGGGCCGGTGAAGCAGACCTCCGAGAGCGCGTACCCCAAGACGTCGTCCGCCTCCTCGAAGGTGTTGCGGGCGGCGGCGGAGTGCGCGGCCAGGTCGGCGCCCATGCCGACGGCCTGGGCACCCTGCCCGGGGAAGATGGCGGCGATCACGCGGTCACCTCGACAGGTTCGTAGCGCACGACGGTCGACCCCCATGTCAGGCCGGCGCCGAAGCCGACCATCAGCACCAGGTCCCCCGGCCGCAGGCGGCCGGCGTCTCGCGCCTCGGTGAGGGCGAGGGGGATGGATGCCGACGAGGTGTTCCCGTAGTGCTCCAGGTTGTTGAACAGCTTGCTCTCGGGGATGCCCAGACGCGCGGCGGCGTGGTCGATGATGCGGATGTTGGCCTGATGCGGAACGACCAGATCGATGTCGTCCAGGGTCACATCCACAGCATCCAGCAGGCGCCGCACCGAGTCCACCATCGCACGGGTGGCGAAACGGAAGACCTCCGCCCCCTTCATCTGGAGGAAGCCGTCGGACGGCGATGCGGCGCACGACATCGGCATGCGGCCGCCGCCCGCAGGGATGATGAGGTCATCGCCGCCCGACCCGTCGGCGCCGATCTCGAAGCCGAGGAATCCGGTCGTGGTCTGCGGGTCGCCGGGCACCAGCAGCGCCGCACCGGCGGCGTCGCCGAACAGCACGCATGTGGTGCGGTCGGACATGTCGATGACGTGGCTGAGCACCTCGGCGCCGATCACCAGCACCCGCGACGCGAAGCCCGCCTCGATCATCGCGGCGCCCTGGGAGACGCCGTAGACGAAGCCCGAGCAGGCGGCCAGCAGGTCGTAGGCCGCCGCGCGCTCCGCGCCCATCGCGTTCGCGATGATCGCCGCGGTCGAGGGGAACAGGTGGTCTGGGGTCGCCGACGGGACGATGATCAGATCGAGGTCGGCCGCGTCGACGCCCGCCCGCTCCAGCGCGCGCCGGCCCGCGATGAGGCCGAGGTCCGACGAGGCCTCCTCGGGGGCGGCCCAGCGACGCTCCCGGATGCCGGTGCGACTGACGATCCACTCGTCGTCGGTATCGACGATCCGCTCGAGATCGGCGTTCGTCACCACCCGGTCGGGCACATGCGCGCCCAGCGCCGCGAGGCGCGCCCGGCGCGGTGCGCCGGAGCGCACGCCGATCATGCTCCGCCCTCGTGATCGACCAGGGCGAACTTGAGGGCGGTGGTGCACGCCACCTCCCCGGCCACGGTCGCCGTCCCCTCCCCCGAGCCGAGCGGGCCCCGGCGGCGCGTGAGGCGGGTTTCGAGGATCAGTTCCTCCCCCGGGCGCACCACCCGGCGGAAGCGGGCGCCTTCGATCCCCGCGAACAGCGCCAGCTTGCCGGAGCTGTCGGGCTCGGCGAGCGCCGCGAGCGCCCCGGTCTGGGCGAGCGCCTCGATGATGATGACCCCGGGCAGGATCGGATTGCCCGGGAAGTGGCCCGCGAAGAAGGCCGACCCGGGGTCGACATGCCAGCGAGCGCGCGCGGAGACACCGGGCTCGATGGCGAGCACCTCGTCCACGAAGAGGAACGGGTGCCGGTGCGGCAGCAGGTCGGTCGGTGCCGGGAGGGAGGCGGGATCATGGGGCACTGCGCACGGCATCGTAGCCCATACGCCCGCACCCCGACCGGGGGCGGCTCGCGGGCACCGCGCGCCGTTAGGCTGTCCCCGCCCCAATGAGACGCTTGCGGCCACTCATCCTCTTCGCGCTGGCCCTCGCCGCGCTCGTCGCCGGGGCCGGCGGCGGCGCGTCCCAGGACGCCGGCGGCGCACCCGTCCACGTGATCGAGTTGTCCGGGAGCGTCGACACGGTGCTCGCCGACTGGATCGACGGGCGTATCGGCGCGGCCGAGGACGCCGGGGCGGCCGCGGTGCTGATCCAGATCGACACCCCCGGGGGCCTGGCGAGCGCGACGGACGACATCGTCGGGCGCATCCGCACGGCGGACGTCCCGGTGGCGGTGTGGGTGGGTCCGTCCGGGGCGCGGGCGGCGTCCGCGGGTGCCTTCATCGCCGCCTCGGCCCGCCACGTGCTGATGGCGCCCGGCACCAACATCGGCTCGGCGACCCCCGTCGGCTTCGATGGCGGCGACCTCTCAGACAAGGTCGTCAACGACGCCGCGGCATCGATCGCGGCGCTCGCGGAGGCGACCGGCCACACCCCGGCCGCCTA
>JBKHVQ010000172.1:0-2437 GCA_046569985.1 Thermoleophilia bacterium
GTCCGCTCCCAGGGCGAGGGCCGGGCCCCGCGCGGGCAGCTCGCCGGCCTTCAGCAGCGCGTCGGCCACCCGCAGCGCTGCCGCGCGCGGGTAGCGCGCGCACAGCGGCTGGATATGACCGTCGGCCCGCCCCACGACGGCCCGCCCGGGGGGAGTCTCCAGCAGGGCATCGAGCAGCGGCCCGGCGAACGGCAGGTCGCACGCCAGCACGAGGACATCCTGGGCCCCGGTGGCCCCCATGCCCGTCGCGAGCGCCACCAGCGGGCAGTCCGGCCCGGAGCGGTCGAACACCACCTCGACATCGAGCTCCGGCAGCGCGATGTCCCGCCGGGAGACCACGACGACCCGGGCGCAGCGGGGCCTGAGCAGGTCGACGGCGCGCTCGACGAGCGTGAGATCACCCAGCCGGACCGTGGCCTTCGGGCGGCCCATCCGGCGCCCCGGCCCGCCGGCCAGCACGATCCCGTCGGGCATGGCGCGATCGGACGCGGAGGCACGCATCACAGCGGGCTGACCCGCAGCGGAGTTCCCGCGGCGAGGGCCTCCGCGCCGGCCGGCAGCAACGCGAGCGCGTCGACGTCCGCGAGGGAACTGATGGCGGCGGACCCCTGCCGGGGTAGTGGCTCCAGTCCGTCGGGGCCGAAACGGCATCGGATGATCTGGGCGAGGCCCGCGCGCTTGTCGACGGCCCGCGCGAGCGGCAGCCGCAGTTCCCACCGTGGCGGCCTTCCGAGCAGGGCACGCCCGAAGATGTGGAAGCAGATCGCCGCCGAGACCGGGTTGCCGGGGAGGGCGAGCACGACCTGCCGCCCGCGGGAGCCGATCCACGTCGGCTGCCCGGGTCGTGCGCGGATGCGCGGCACGACCTCCGTCACGCCGGCCCCCATCAGCGCGGGGCGGATGTGGTCGTGAGGTCCCACCGACAGCCCGCCGATGGTGATCAGGATCGCCGGGTCCGAGGGGTCCTCGCCCGTACCGAGGAGGCGCCGGACGGCCGCGGCGGTGGCGGCGGGGTCGTCGGCGATGCGGGCGATCTCGGTCACCTCGGCCCCGGCGGCGCGCGCCTGCGCTGCGATGCCGTGGGTGTTGGACTCGTAGATCGCGCCGTCCGAAAGCGGCGACCCGGGTGACGACAGTTCGTCGCCGGTGGCGAGGACGGCGACCCTGACGGGTGTCCTGCATGTCGCCCACGCGTGGCCGGCGGCGGCGATCACTCCCACCTCGTGCGGCGCGACAGGGTGGCCGGGGGCGAACACCACCGCCCCGGCGGCGACATCCTCGCCGGCGTGCCGCACGTCGGTGCCCGGCGGCACGGGCGACGCGACATGGACCACGTCCCCCTCAGCGCGTACGTCCTCTTGGCGCACCACCGCGTCGGCGCCCTCGGGTAGGGGCGCGCCTGTGGAGATGCGCCAGGTCTCGCCCGCTTCCACCCGGCCCGCACCCGGCCGTCCGGCCGCGCTCTCGCCGGTGAGGCGCAGCGCGCCCGGCGCGTCCCGGGCCCGGATGCAGTAGCCGTCCATCGCGCTGTTCGAGAAGGGCGGGATCGCGGCGCGTGCGACGACGGGTTCGGCCAGCAGGCGGCCCGCGAGATCGGCGAGCGCGACCCGTTCGCTGCTCGTGGCGGGCGCCAGGCATATCGCCGACTCGATGGCCTCGTCGAGGGTCACCGCCGCGCCGCGGGCGGGTGCGACGATCTCAGGCGTCATTCGGGCCCCCCTCTTGCGGCGGTCTCAACGTCACGCGGCATCGGGCCCGGTCCGGGGGCGCGATCTCCAGCTCGGCGCCCTGCAGGCCCGCCCGCTGCGCCATGCCCCGGGTGAGGCCCAGGTGCAGCGAGCACACCAGTTCCCCTCCGAGTTCGGCGACGAGGTGGGCCAGCGGGCACCGGCCCAACTCGAGTACTCCGGGCCGGCCGGGGACCGTGCGCGGGGTGAACCCGAGCGTCGCGAGCTGCCGGCGCACCTCCCGGGCCCCGCCCCCGTCCCGTGCCTGGGCATATCCCTGACTCTCGCCGAAGCGTTCGACATCCTCCGTGCTGAAGCCATGCGTGCGGACGAGGTCGGCCACCACGCTCAGCAGCTGGAGGTGGCTGTCGGCCGATTCGGTGCGGGCCAGCGGAGCCGCCGTGTAGCGCGTGGCCGGACGGCCGCGGCCCTGCGGGGGGTCGGTGCGCGCGTCCACCAGGCCCGCACGTACGAGTGCGGCCAGTTGGGGCCGCACGCCGGTGTGGTGCCGCCGCACCATGTCGGCGATCTCCTGCACCGTCAGGGGCCGGTCGGCCCTGTCGAGGACATCGAGCAGACGCCGGACGACCGCGCCCAGCGGCATCTCCGACGCGGCGTCGAGACGCGAGGGGCCATGTGGTGTCGAGGTGGGCTCCATCCAGCTATTTATTATAGTAGATCATGGAGAAAATAGGCACCTGATCCGTGAA
>JBKHVQ010000173.1:0-10020 GCA_046569985.1 Thermoleophilia bacterium
GCCCGCCGCGCACGCGACCGCGAGCGCGATGAGCGCGGCACCCACCCCGCCCGCGTCGGTCACGAGCGGCAGGGTCACCGCCGCCACGGCGCCGCCCAGGGGGGTCGACATGTGACGCCAGCCCAGGGCGAAGCCACGCTGCGACGCCGGGAACCATCCGACGACGGCCCGACCGCTGGCGGCGTTCGCGGCGGAGCCGAGCGCCCCCGCCACCACCAGGCAGGCCCCCATCGCCCACGCGGTCTGCGTGAGGGCGGCGGCCCCGAGCGCCAGGGCCGCGCCCGAGAGCCCGATGCCGATCACGGCCCGCTCGCCGATGCGGTCGGCGAGGGCACCCCACGCGAGCAGCGTCAGGATGATCCCGAGACTCGGCGCGGCGAGCAGGGCCCCGATCTCCGCCAGCGACAACCCCAGCTCGGCGCGCAGATCGGGGGCGATCGCCGGCAGACCGAGTTGCACCGCGCTGATGCTCGCCTGGGCGACCATCCCCGCCGCCAGGACGACCCAGCGGTACGGGTCGGCCGCGACGCCCGCGGGGCGGGCCACGGGCGGGCCGGCGGCCGAGGGGGTCAGTCCTCCGCCCGGCCGCCGAGGTGACGCGCCAGGAAGCGCTCGAGCGCGCGGTAGACGTCCATGCGGTTCTCCGGGCGCACGAAGCCGTGGCCCTCGTCGTCCTTGACGACGTACTCCACCTCGACTCCGCGCGCGCGCAGGGCGGCGACGATCTGGTCGGACTCGGGCTTGGTGACGCGTGGGTCGTTCGCCCCCTGGATCACGAGCAGCGGGGCGGTGATGTCGCCGACCCGGCTCATCGGCGAGCGCGCATCGAGGTCGGCGATCTGGTCCGGGTCGTCGGGGTCGCCGACGTACCGGTACCAGGATCCGGCGAGAAGGGGCTTCCAGTAGGCCGGGAACGAGCGGATCAGGGTGACCAGGCTGGAGGGTCCGACCACGCTCACCGCGCAGGCGAAGACATCGGGCGTGAACGACGCGCCCACCAGCGCCGCGTAGCCGCCGTAGGAGCCGCCGTAGATGCCGATGCGGGCCGGGTCGGCGATCCCCTCGGCGACGAGCCAGTCGACCCCGTCGAGCAGATCGTCGTGCATCTTGCCGGCGAACTCCTTCTCGGCGGCGTGGGTGAACGCCTTGCCGAAACCGGTCGAGCCGCGGTAGTTCACCTGCAGCACCGCGTACCCGCGGTTCGCCAGGAGCTGCGCCTCGGCGTCGTAGCCCCAGGCGTCGCGCGACCACGGGCCGCCGTGGACGACGAGGACGGCGGGGAGCCCGCGCGGCTCGACCCCCATGGGGAGCGTGAGATACGAGTGCAGGGCCAGGCCGTCGCGGGAGGTGATCGTCACCGGACGCATCGGAGCGAGGACCTCGGGATCGAGCCAGGGGCGCGAGCGGTAGAGGAACTGCGCGGTGCGCGTGGCGCGGTCGTAGAGGTACGTGGCGCCCGGGTCGCGGTCGTCGTTGAAGGCGACGATGAACTTGGTCTCGTCGGCGTCCTGGCCGGTGATGTGCGGGTCGCCGGGGTGCAGCGCCCGCAACGCCTCCCAGTCGGCCGCCAGGCGCTCGTCGAAGGCGTGCATGACGACGCGGTCGCGCAGGTAGACCGCCCCGAGCAACTCACCGGTGAGACCGCTGATGACCGGCCCCGACAGGTCGGCCTGGTCGTCGCCGTCGATGACGCGCTCGGAGCCGTCGGACGGATCGAGCTCGACGAGCCGCGTCAGGTCCGAGCCCTTCGCGCTGCCCAGCCAGAGGCGGCTGCCGTCCGGGGTGAACGCGAACGGGTGACCACCGTCCTCGTTGGCGTACTCGGCGACGACCCGCAGCTCATCGTCCTCGCTGTCGCGCACCAGCACGCGGTGGTCGCCGGTGGGTGTCTGGGAGACCGCGGCACGCACGCGGCCCTCGCGGTCCTCCTGCCAGCCGAGGATGTCGCCGGGGTTCACTCCCACCAGCTCGATGCGGCCGGTTGCCAGGGTGAGCCGGTAGGCGTCGAACAGCGAGCGGTCGCGAAGATTCATCGACACCAGGATGTGGCGTGGCGTCGCCCGTGGCGCCGCGATCAGCCCGGCCTTCACCCCCGGGAACGGCGTCAGGTCGCGGGCGCGGCCGCCGAGCGCGTCGACGCTGAAGAGGTGGTTGTTCTCATCCCCGCCGGCGTCCTGCAGGTAGAGGATCCGCGTGGAGTCGCGCGACCAGAGGTGGGCCCGGATGCCGCGGTGGCGGTCGTCGGTGACCGGCCAGGGCTCGCCCCCGTCCACATCGCGCACCCATACGTTCAGGACGCCCTCGCGCGGCGCGAGCCACGAGATGCGGCGGCCGTCGGGTGACAGGCGGGCACCCGCGCGCTCGGGGTTGTCGAACAGGTGGCGCAACGGGATGAGGGGGACCACGGGGCCTCCAGGCCGGCGATGCGGGGCGCCACAGGATGGCATGGGCGCGGGTCGGCCCGGCCCCCGTACCGGTGGCAGATCGAATAGTCTGACCGGCGTGAGCGACATGATCGGCCGGGAGCTGGAGGGGTATCGGATCGAGGCCGAGCTTGGCCGCGGCGGGCAGGCCGTCGTCTACCGCGCCACCCAGCTCTCGCTGCAGCGCACCGTCGCGCTGAAGGTCGTGTCCCCCCAGCTCTCCTCGGATGCGAACTTCAAGGAGCGCTTCACGCGGGAGGGCATCGCCGCGGCCAGCCTGGACCACCCGCATGTGATCCCGGTCTTCGAGGCGGGCGAGGCCGACGGCCTCGCGTTCCTCGCGATGAAGTACGTCGACGGCCCATCGCTCGATGCCGTGCTGCACCAGCCGGGCGGTGTGGAGCCGCGGCGCGTGATGGCCATCCTCCGTCAGGTCGCCGAGGCCCTCGACTACATGGCCGAACGCGGCCTGGTGCACCGTGATGTCAAGCCGGCCAACATCCTGCTGGCACCCGGGGATCACGCCTACCTGTCGGACTTCGGCCTGATCAAGGCGCTCTCCGCGGCGCGCCTGACCTCCTCGGGCGTGTGGATGGGGACGCTGGAGTACGTGGCGCCCGAGCAGATCCGGGGCGGTGATGTCACGCCCGCCGCCGACCGCTACGCGCTGGCGGCGCTGGCGTTCGAGGCCCTCACCGGCCGCACGCTCTTCCCGCGCGAGGACCGCACCGCCACCCTGTTCGCGCACGTCAACGACGAGCCGCCGACGGCGTCGGAGTTCAACCCGGGTCTCGGCACGGGCGTCGACTCGGTGCTCGCGCGTGGCCTGTCGAAGAAGCCCGAGGACCGGCATCCGACGGCGATCGCCTTCATCGATGCACTCGACGCCGCGATCGCCGCGATGCCCGGGGCGGCGGACGCCAAGCCCCCGCGGCCCGCCGCCGTCCCGCCGCCACCGCCCCCTCCCCCCGTGGCGTCCCGCGCTCCCGCGGCGACCGTCACCGGGGAGTCACCGGTTCCGCCGCCCACCCCGGACGGCACCGGGGGCGGGCCGGCGGCCCCGGGACCCGACCGCACCCGCCTGGCGATGATCGCCGGCGGCGGGATCGCCGTGATCATCCTGATCGTCGTCGGCGTCATGTTCGCCGGCGGGTCGCTCGGCGGCGGGGACAAGACCACCACCACGTTCGTGCTCGACACCACGGCCGGGGGCACCACCCCGGTCACCACGGGGCCCTCGGGTGACACGCTCGGGGCGGTCCTGCCGGCCGAGGTGCCGGGGTGGTCGGTGATCCCGACGGGGCCGGACCTCCCCAATCTCACCAACCCGCCCGGCGCCACCGTCGAGAGCGCGCAATTCGCCCGCGGCAGTGAGATCGCGCTCGCCGGCGCCCTGCGCATGGCGGATCCCGGCGACACCGCCTCGGCGTTCGCCGAGCTGAGCTCGGCGGTGGAGGGGCAGGACCTGGGTGATCCCGCCCTCGGCCCCGACGCCCAGACCGGGTGGGTGCGCACCGTGCTCGACGGGACCGCCGTGGGCTTCACCACCGGCGACCGCGTGGTGCTGGTGCTCTCGGCCCGGAGCGAGGTCGCCCTTGAACTCGCGCGGCAGCTCAGCGGGGGCTGAACCCCTCGTCACCTCGGGCACGATGTTGGCGCCTCCGGACGCGGGCGACTATCATGGGTCGATGCGCGGTCGCCCAACGACGGCCGCCGGATCGGCGAGGAGCCCGAATGACGACGATGTGCCGCGGCCGTTGCGGCCACCTGGTGGTCCTCCACTGATCGCGCTGCTCTTCCCCGGGCAGGGGGTCCAGCAGGTCGGCATGGGGCAGGCGCTCGCGGAGGTCTTTCCCACGGCGCGCCGCACCTTCGACGAGGCCAACGACGTGCTGGGCTTCGACCTCGCGCGCGTGTGCTTCGAGGGGCCGCACGAGGACCTGATGTCGACCCGGATCTGCCAGCCCGCGGTGCTCACCACCTCCGTGGCGGCGTGGCGCGTCGCCGAGGAGAACGGCGTCGCCGGCGACATGACCCTGGGCCACAGCCTGGGTGAGTACGCCGCGCTCGTCGCATCGGGCAGCCTTTCGTTCGAGACCGCGCTGGAACTGGTCCAGGCCTGCGGCGACGCGACCACCGAGGTCGTGGCGCGGCACCCCGGGTCGATGGCCGCCGTGCTCGGGGCCAGCGACGAGGACGTCGAGGCGCTCTGCCTTGAGGCCGGCGACGTATGGCCCGCCAACTACAACTGCCCCGGCCAGGTCGTCGCCTCGGGCCTGCGCGGCGGCGTCGACCGCCTGCTGGAACTCGCGCGCACCCGCGGCATCAGGGCGCGGATGCTCGACATCGACGGCGCGTTCCACTCCAGCGTCATGGCACCGGCCACCGTCAAGCTGCGCGAGGCGCTCTCGGGGGTCAAGATCAGCGCGCCGTCGCTGCCGTTCCTGTCGGCGACGACGGCCCACTTCGAGCGCCGCGGCGAGCAGGTGCGCGCGATCCTCGCGCAACAACTGACGGCGCCGGTGCGCTTCACCCAGAGCGTCAGGATGGCCCTCGACCACGGCATCGAGGGCTTCGTGGAGTTCGGCCCGCGGCGGGTGCTGGTCGGCCTCGTGCGCCGCATCCGGCCGGATGCCCAGACGCTGCTCCTGGGCGAGCCGGCGGATCTGCCGCCGTTGCTCGCGTTCGCCACTCGAGGGTAGGGCCCGTCTGTCCCACGACAGGGAGGGCGCGCCGGTCGCCCTGGTGACCGGCGCCGGCCGGGGCATCGGCGCCGCGTGCGCAGAGCGCCTGGCCGCGGACGGCTTCGATGTGGCCCTCACCTACGCGCAGGACGACGCGAGCGCCGAGGCCGTCGCCGAGCGTGTGCGCGCCCGCGGGCGTCGCGCGCTGGTGCACCGCCTGGAGGCCCGCGAGCAGGGCGGGGCCGAGATCGTGATCGACGCCGTGGAGCGTGAACTCGGCCCCCTGGATGCGGTCGTGGCGAACGCCGGGCTCACCATGGACGGGCCGGCGCTGCGCATGGGAGCCGAGGCGTGGCGCGCGCCGATCGCGGTGAACCTCACCGGCACGTTCGCCCTCGCGCGCGCCTGCCTCCCCGGAATGATGGAGCGCGGCGGCGGTTCGATCGTGGCGATGTCGTCGGTCGTCGCCCTGCAGGGCAACGCCGGTCAGGCGAACTACGCGGCATCGAAGGCCGGGATGATCGGGTTGGTGCGCACGCTGGCGCGGGAGGCCGGTCCGTCGGGCGTGCGGGTCAACGCCGTAGCGCCCGGGTTCATCACGACGCGCCTCACCGACGTGCTCACCGACGAGCACCGCGCGCACCTGCTGTCGGCGACGGCGCTGGGGCGCCTGGGGGCGCCGGAGGACATCGCGGGACCGGTCTCGTACCTGTGCTCGCCCGCGGCATCATTCATCACCGGTAGCGTGCTGTCGGTGGACGGAGGCCTGCGGATTTGACGGGGAACCGGGATTGTCAGGCGCGCGAGACGGCGACGGGGGACCGGGCGTGACAGAGGAACGACGTGTGGTCGTGACCGGACTGGGCATCGTGAGCCCGCTCGGGGTCGGCCACGAGGAGACCTGGCAGGCGGCGATCGCGGGGCGCTCCGGCGCCGGGCCGATCACCCGGTTCGACACCTCGGAGCACGGCTGCCGGATCGCCTGCGAGGTGACCGGGTTCGAGCCGGAGCGCCACATCGACAAGCGGGCCCTGCGCCGGATGGACCTCGTGAGCCAGTTCGCCGTGGCGGCGGGCCGCATGGCCATGGACGACGCCGGGCTCGACGAGGTCCCCGATCCGGAGCGCGCCGGGGCGGTCATCGCGACGGGCAACGGCGCGTCCGGCGCCTTCGAGCGCTATAACACGACGCTGATCGAGCGCGGGCCGGGCCGGGCGTCGCCGCTGCAGGTGCCGGTGATGATCGTGAACATGTCGACCGGCCACGCCGCGATCCAGCTCGGCCTGAAGGGACCCAGCTCGTGCCTGGTCACGGCCTGCGCCTCGGGCAATCACGGCATCGGCGAGGCCGCGGCGATCATCCGCCGCGGCGCCGCCGACCTCATGGTCGCCGGCGGGTCCGAGGCCGGCATCACCCCCTTCTCGATGGGGGGCCTCGACGCCACCCGCGCGCTGTCGCGCAACAACGAGGACCCGGCGGGCGCGAGCCGCCCCTTCGATGCGGCGCGCGACGGGTTCGTCGCGGCCGAGGGCGCGGGGGTGCTGGTGCTGGAGGAGCTCGAGCACGCGCAGGCCCGTGGCGCGCGCATCTACTGCGAGCTGCGGGGCTACGGTGCCACGGCGGACGCGCACCACCTCACCGAGCCCGACCCCAGCGGCCGCTGGCAGATCGCCGCGATGCGCGCGGCGCTGGAACGCGGCGGGCTGGGCCCCGACGATGTGGACTATATGAACGCCCACGGCACCTCGACGCCGGCCGGCGACCCGGTGGAGGTCGGCGCCATCCGTTCCCTGCTGGGCGACCGCGCGCCGCGGGTCGCCGTCTCGTCGACGAAGTCGATGCACGGGCACGGGATGGGCGCCGCCGGTGGCTTCGAGGCCGTGATCGTCGCCCTCTCGATCCACGAGGGCGTGATCCCGCCGACCATCAACCTGGACGACCTGGACCCCGAGTGCGAGGGCGTCGACCACGTGATCGGCGGCGCGCGGAGCGCCCCGGTGCGCGTCGCGATCTCCAACTCGTTCGGCTTCGGCGGCCACAACGCCGTGCTGGCCTTCGCCAGGATGGAGGAACGATGACCCGCCCGGATGCGCAGCGCGTCGTGATGACCGGCATCGGCGTCGTGTCGCCGGTGGGCACCGGCCGAGAGGAGATGTGGCGAACCGTCACCGCCGGCATCTCGGGCGCCGGCCCGATCACCCTGTTCGACGCCACCGGCTTCGATGTCCAGGTGGCGTGCGAGGTGAAGGGCTTCACGGCGGCCGACTTCATGGACCGCAAGGCCTCCCGGCGCATGGATCGCTACGCGCAGCTCGCGGTGGCGGCGGCACGCCTCGCGCTGGACGACTCGGGATTCGTCGTCGACGGCGACGGCGCCGGCATCGGCGCGGTCATCGGCAACGGCGGCTCCGGCACGATCTCCCGCGAGGAGCAGCACCGCATCATGGTCGAGCGCGGCGTCGAGCGGATCTCCCCCTTCGCGATCCCGCTCAGCGTCGCCAACATGGGCGCGGGACAGGTGTCGATCGAGCTGGGGCTGCGCGGCCCGGTGATGGCGGTGTGCACGGCCTGCGCCAGCGGCACCGACTCGATCGGCCAGGCCGTCGACACGATCCGCCGCGGCGACGCCCGCGCGATGCTGGCGGGCGGCGCCGACTGCCTCGTGTCGCCCTACTTCGTGTCGGGCTTCGATGCGATGAAGGTGCTGACGCGGCGCGACGGCGACCCCGCGGACGCGCCGCGGCCCTTCGACCGCGAGCGCGACGGCTTCCTGGTGGGTGAGGCCGGGGCGGTGGTCGTGCTGGAGCCGCTGGAGGCGGCGCGGGCGCGCGGCGCGCAGATCATCTGCGAGGTGACCGGCTACGGGTCGAGCAACGACGGGTACCACATCACCGAGCCCGACCCGACCGGCGCGCCGCAGGCCGCCGCCATCCGCGCGGTCATGCGCGACGCAGGGCTGGGGGCCGGCGACATCGACCACGTGAACGCGCACGGCGGCGGCAGCCGGCCGGGCGACCCGTCGGAGGTGCGCGTGCTGCGCGAGGTGCTGGGCGACGAGGAGGCGGCGCGGGTGACGCTGACGGCGACCAAGTCGATGCACGGTCACTGCATGGGCGCGACCGGCGCCCTGGAGGCCGCCATCACCGCGTTGACGATCCGCCACGGCGTGATCCCGCCGAACCGGAACCTTCACGAGGTCGATCCCGAGTGCGCGGGCGTCGACCACATCGCCCGCACGGCGCGCACGGCCGACGTGCGCACCGCGCTGTCGACCTCCTACGGCCTCGGGGGCCACAACGCCGTGCTGGCCCTGACCCGCTGCGAGGAGGCGTGATGGGGCGGCGGCTGTCGGCGCGCGCGGAGAAGACGATCCGCCTGGTGGTGATGTGCGCCCTCGCGGCGGTCTTCGGCATCACCGCCGTCGCCCGCGATGACGAGACCCTCGGCTACATCGCCATCGGGATCATGCTCACGGGCATCCTGATCGGCCCGGTCACCTCCCGCCTGCTCACGAAGGACAACGCGGATGGCTGACACCGCACCCCGCGCCGACACCGCCGCGGTGCTCGACGGCCTGCTGGACCAGCGGATCCTGATGATCGATGGCGCCACCGGCACCATGATCCAGCGGCACACGCTCACCGAGGAGGACTTCCGCGGCGAGCGCTTCGCGGACCACCCCTCGCCGCTGAAGGGCAACAACGACCTGCTGGTGCTGACGCGCCCGGACATCGTCACCGGCGTGCACGAGGCCTTCCTGGAGGCCGGCGCCGACATCATCGAGACCAACACCTTCAGCGGTACCGCCGTCGCCCAGGCCGACTACGGCCTGCAGCAGGTGGTCTACGAGCTGAACGTGGAGGGCGCACGGCTGGCCCGCGCGGCGGCCGACGAGTGGACGGGGCGCACCCCGGACAGGCCGCGCTTCGTGGCCGGCGCCATCGGCCCCACCAACCGCACGCTCTCGATCTCCCCCGACGTCGAGGACCCGTCTGCGCGCGCGATCACCTTCGAGGAGCTGCGATCGGCGTACGCCGAACAGGTGCGGGGGCTGGTCGACGGCGGCGCCGACCTGCTGCTGGTGGAGACCATCTTCGACACCCTCAACGCGAAGGCGGCGATCGCCGCGATCGAGGATGAGGCCGTGCGCACCGGCCTCCGCCTGCCGCTGATGCTCTCGGTCACCATCACCGACCGCAGCGGCCGCACCCTGTCGGGCCAGACCATCGAGGCGTTCTGGAACTCGGTGTCGCATGCGCGCCCGTTCTCGGTGGGCATCAACTGCGCCCTTGGCGCGGCGGACATGCGCCCCTACATGGCCGAGCTGTCGCGCGTGGCCGGGTGCTGGACGACCTGCTACCCGAACGCCGGGCTGCCGAACGCCTTCGGCGGCTACGACGAGATGCCCGAGGACACCGCCCGTGAGCTGAGGGAGTTCGCCGGGTCGGGCCTCGTCAACATGCTCGGCGGCTGCTGCGGCACCACCCCCGAGCACATCCGCGCCATCGCGACCGCCGTCGCCGGTGTGCCGCCGCGCACCCGCCCCGTGATCGCCCCGCTGACACGGCTGTCGGGCCTCGAGCCCCTCACGATGCGCCCCGAGGACAATTTCCTCATGGTGGGCGAGCGCACCAACGTCACCGGGTCGAAGCGCTTCGCCCGGCTGATCCTGGAGGGCGACTACACCACCGCGCTCGAGGTGGCCGCGGAGCAGGTGCGCAACGGGGCGAACATCATCGACGTGAACATGGACGAGGCGATGCTCGATTCCGAGCGCGCAATGACGACGTTCCTGAACATGGTCGCCACCGAGCCCGACATCGCGCGCGTCCCGATCATGGTCGACTCGTCGAGGTGGTCGGCGATCGAGGCGGGGCTGCGCTGCATCCAGGGCAAGGGGATCGTGAACTCGA
>JBKHVQ010000174.1:0-2817 GCA_046569985.1 Thermoleophilia bacterium
CAGGCGGCCGGCCTGCGCGAGATCGGGCGGGCGCACGCGATCGGCGCGCACTGGATCGCCCGGGGCGCGACCGAGTTCGTGCCGGCGCCGGTGGGTGAGGCGGCGCGGGTCGCCGCCCTGCGCAGGCACCGGGTGGCGCGCGAGGCCGGGTCGGCGCGCATCGTGGGCAGCATCGGCGCCTCTCGCCTGGTCGACAGCGGAGTCAGCTTCAGCGTCGTCGCAATCCTCGTCGTCGTGATGCCCCCACCCGGCGACGCGGCGTTCGTGCGCTGGGTGGCCCTGGGGGTCGCCGGCGCGCTCGCCACGGGAGCGCTGATCGCATGGCGTGTCGGCCCCGAACGCGGCATGCGCCTCATCCCGCGCCGGGTGCGTCCCCTGGCGGGCCACCTGGGCGACGGGGCCCGCCTGCTCGGATCGCGCCGTCACATCGGGGGCGCCGTGGCCCTGCAGCTGCTCACGGTGGCGGGGCGCATCATCAGTCTCGCGGCCCTGCTGGTCGCCTTCGGTATCCCGGCCGAGGCCGCGCCGCTCGTGTACTGCCTCACCACGCTCGCGGGCCTGGTGGCGATCTCCCCGGGCGGCATCGGCGTCCGCGAGGCCGCCGTCGTGCCGGTGGTGGCGCTGGCTCACGGGCTCGCCGCCGAGCCCGTCCTCGCGTTCAGCCTGGCCGTGCAGGCGACGGCGCTCGTGGTCTCGGTGCTCGGCGCGTCGGCGGCGCTGGCGGCGGTGCCGACGCGCCTGCGCGCGGCTCGCCTGCGCGCGGCTCGCGCCGCGTGACCCGCTCCCCCGATGACTGCTATCGTTGAGGCCACAACGATCGACGGGTGTCCCCACCGATGACCGATAACGCCACCCTCACCCAGTCCCCCGGCACGAGGAACGCCGCACGGGCGTGGGTCGCGCTGCTGCACGCGCACACGGCCCTGACCCGGGCGTTCAACGCCGATCTGCAGGCCACCCACGGCCTCACGGTCACCGACTTCGAGGTGCTGCGCCACCTCGACGGCGCCGACGAGGGACGCATGCGCCGGGTCGACCTCGCCCAGCGTGTCGGGCTGACGCCCTCGGGGATCACCCGGCTGCTGGAGGGGCTGCAGGGCGCCGGGCTGGTGCGCAAGGCGGAGTGCGCGTCCGATGCGCGCGTCAGCTACGCCGAGATCACGCCGGAGGGCCGGGAGGCCCTGCGCTGCGCCGCCGCGACGCACCTCGCGGCGATCGAGGCCCTCTTCGCGGAGCGCTACAGCGCCGATGAGGCCGTGCTCCTTGGGGAACTGCTCGAGCGCCTGCCGCGCGCGGGCGACACGGGCTCCTGCCCGCACGCCGGCGACTGATCCGGGGAGCCCGGGCGGGCGGCATTCACAGCGGGCGGCGCGCGTGGGAGGATCGCCCCATGATCACTTCCCTGCGCGTCCTCATCGCCGGCGCGGCCGCGGCGGCGGCCATCGCGGGGGCGGCCGGCACCGCATCCGCGGCCGTCACGTTCGCGACACCCACCCTCAACATCGGCTGCCACGGCACCGCGAAGGATGTGCGCTGCGACATCCGCTCGTCGTCGGCCCGACGGCCCCCGAAGCCCCGCGTCTGCGACTTCGACTGGGGCACCGCCTTCGGGTTGACCCGCCGAGGCAAGGGGCGGGGACTGTGCGTGAGCGACACGGTCCTGCCCGACCCCGGCAGGCCGCCCCGCATCCTGCGGTACGGCAGGTCGATCCGGGTGAACGCGCGCATCGTCTGCACGTCGCGCAGAACGGGTCTCACCTGCCGTAACGCCGCGGGGCATGGCTTCCTGCTGTCCAAGCAGCGCATCCGGCTCTACTGACGGGGAGGGCACGCCGCCGGACGGTGATCCGGTGTAAGGGTCTGTTCACCCCTCCGCCCTGTGCGGTCGGCGACAATGGCGGCACGATGGCTGGCGGGGGGAGGAGCCGGGCGATGAGACGACCGAAGGTGACGGCGGCCCTGGTGATCGCGGGCCTGTCCCTCACGCTGGCCGCCTGCGGCGGGGATGACTCCGAGGCGCGGGCGCCCGCCACCACGGCCACGCCGGCCGAATCGGCTCCGCCGGCGACCGCTCCCACCGCGCCGCCCACCACCGGGCGGGTGCCGGACCCCGCGCCGCCCGCGCCGGCGGTCCCGCTGCCCGGCCTGCCGGGCGACACGGCGGGCTTCCAGGACTGGGACCGTCTGAACGGCGCGCCGATACCGCCCGATTCCCCCGACAGCCGGGGCGTCGGGTTCGACGCCCACCGCTCGGTGAAGGACGTCTACGTGAACGTGGGTCGCGGCTCCCTGACGCGTGCCGACGGGAGCCCGCGGCTGCCGTACCCGGACGGCACGATCATCGTGAAGGAGGGGAGCACCGACGGCACCCTCACGCTGATCGCGATCATGCGCAAGATCACGGGGGTCGACCCCGAGCACGGCGACTGGGAGTTCGTGGAGTACCTGCGCGACAGTGCCGACGAGCCGTTCGCCACCAGCGACAGGCTGCGCGACGGCACCTGCTGGGGGTGTCACGCCTCGGTGGCGGACGACGACTGGGTCTTCACCGGGCTCGACCGCTGAGGGGCGCGGTCGCCGCGGGACCGAGCGCGGCGGGCCGCTATCTCCGGTCGGTCCGCGCGGCGGACGGGGTGCGCTCGGCCTTGAACGCCGCCAGCACCCGGTCGGTCGACGCGTCCGGCATGCGGAGGTGCTCCTCCGCCAGGGTCCGCGCCAGGCGCCCGATGCCGAGGCACAGGCGAGTGGCGGCGAAACGCAGCTCGGGGTCGGGGTCGGTGCGCATGCCGTTGGCGAGATGCGAGAGTTCCGGCAGGG
>JBKHVQ010000175.1:0-5703 GCA_046569985.1 Thermoleophilia bacterium
GGTGCCCGGCGGAAGATCTCCGCTAGCCTGAGGCCCGTGAACGCCGAACGCGCATTCCTCGTCAACTCCGGGCCGGAGACACCCGGTCGCGCCGCCATCGCCGACGCGCGCGCGGCCGGGTACGTGCCCGACGTGATGCTGGACGGCGAGCTGATCGGCGACGGCCCGGTCGAGAACCTCGAACCGGTCGCGTTGGAGGGCTCCGAGCTGGCGCAGCTCGTGGGGCGGCGTCGGCTGCCGCGCTGGGTGATCGCCAAGAACCCGCTCGGCGGGGGCTTCGTGGAGACGAAGGCGCTGATGCGCAACACGGACCTCGTCACGGTGTGCGAGGAGGCCGCCTGCCCCAACATCGGCAACTGCTGGGCGCGTGGAACCGCCACCTTCATGATCTCCGGCAGCCACTGCACGCGCGGATGCCGGTTCTGCAACGTGGCCACCGGCCGGCCGTTCGGGCCGCCCGACCCCGAGGAGCCCGCGCGCATCGCCGAGGCGGCCGAACGGATGGGCCTGCGTTTCGTGGTCATCACCGCCGTGGCGCGCGACGATCTGCCCGACGGGGGCGCCGCGCACTTCGCGGCCTGCATCCGGGCGGTGCGCGAGCGGGTCCCCGGCTGCCGGGTCGAGGTGCTGATCCCGGATCTGCGCGGGGGCTGGAGCGCGCTGGAGGTCATCATCGAGGCGCGCCCCGACGTGCTGAACCACAACACCGAGACCGTGCCGCGCCTCTACTCGCGGGTCCGCCCGGGCGCCCGCTACGAGCGCACCCTCGAGCTGCTCGCGCGTTCCGCCGCCGCGGGGCTGCCCACGAAGACCGGGATCATGGTCGGCCTCGGCGAGACCCTCCCGGAGATCGCGTCGGTCATGACCGACATCGCCGCCACCGGATGCGAACTGGTGACGGTGGGCCAGTACCTGCAGCCCTCCCCCGCCCACCTTCCGGTCGCGCGCTTCTACGCGCCGGCCGAGTACCCGGCCATCGCGGCCCTCGGCCGCGCCTGCGGCCTCGTGCACGTCGAAGCCGGTCCGCTGGTGCGCTCGTCGTTCGAGGCCGACCGCGTGGCCGACGCGGCGCTCATCACCGTCTGAGGGCCCGTCGCCGGGTGGCGGTCCGGCTCAAGCGCGGCCCCGGTCAGCCCGATAGCGCCCGTACGAGAAACACGACGCGGCGCGAGGGACGGCCATGAGCGACTACCGCAGCACGAAGATCACGCTCCCCGGAGGGCGAGAGATCGAGATCGTCTACCTCGGCGATGTCCGACCCGAGACCCTCGACGCGTCACGCGCGGGCGAGATCGCCCATGAGCTCGACGAGATGCTGCACGCGGCGCTGACGGTGTTCGACCGGGAACGGCCGGAGATGTGGCTGTGCGGCTCGTGCCCGGGCGACATGGTGCGCCCTCTGGTCGTCGAGCCGGCGGACGGCGGGACGTTCCGGGTGGAGCGCATGTGCCCGGACTGCGGCTGGCACGACGACGGCACCTTCACCCACGAGCAGGTCGAGAGCTACCACGACGCGCTCGAAGAGGGGGCCGAGGAGATGCTGACCGCCCTGCGCACCATGTCCCGCCTGAACATGGAGGACGATGTCGACCGGATCATCACCGCGATCCGGTGCGACCTCATCCAGCCGATGGACTTCTAGCGGGGGACCTCGCCCTCGTAGGGCAGCCCCTCGGCGGCCCAGGCGATGATGCCACCCTCGATGTTCGCCACCTCGCCGAAGTCGCCGTCGGCGGTGAGGTGATCCGCCACGCGGCCGCTGCGGTTGCCGCTGCGGCAGAGGATCGCCAGCCTGCCGTCGGTCGGCACCTCGTCGATGCGGGCGAGCAGTTCGCTCATCGGCAGGAGGATCGTCCCGGGCACGTGCTGGGCCTGGTGCTCGCCGGCCTCGCGGCAGTCGACGATGGTGAGCTCGCCGGCGGCCCACGCATCGTGCGCCTGGCGGACGGTCAGATCGGCCATGGGGATCGCCTCCGGGTGGTGGTCAGAAGGTGGCGACCGCGCGGTAGAGCGTGTCGCGCTGCACGGCGCGCCGGCCGGTGGCCTCGATCGCCCGCACCATGCGCTCGCGGTCGAGGCGGAACGCGGTGCCCGCGGCGCGGACCACGTTCTCCTCGAGCATGATCGAGCCCATGTCGTCGCAGCCGAACTCCAGCGCGAGCTGGCCGATGCGCAGGCCCTGCGTGACCCACGACGACTGGAAGTGCGGGAAGTTGTCCAGGTACAACCGGCTGACGGCGACCATCATCAGGTAGTCGGCGGCCGTGACGCGGGCATGGTCGTCGCCGCGCGCGCTGCCCCCGCCCGACTGGTAGCTCCAGCAGACGAACGCCCGGAAGCCCCCGTCGTGGCCCTCGTCCTGCAGCTCGCGCAGGCGGCGCAGGTGCTCGACCCGGTCCTCCCAGGTGTCGACGGTGCCGTACATCATCGTCGCCGACGTGGACATGCCGACCGTGTGGGCGGCGCGCATCACCCCGAGCCACTCGTCGGAGGTCGTCTTGCGCGGGGCGATCACCTGGCGCACGCGGTCGACCAGGATCTCGGCGCCACCGCCGGGCAGCGAGTCGTGGCCGGCCTCACGCAGGCGCCGCATCGTCTCGACCAGGCCGAGCTTGGAGATCTTGCTGATGTGCAGGATCTCGGAGGGCGACAGTGCGTGCAGGTGGATCGGGTAGCGCGACTTGATGTCGGCGAACAGGTCCTCGTACCACTCGATGCGCAGGTTCGGATGGTGACCGCCCTGCAGCAGCAGCGCGGTGCCGCCGAGATCGAGGGTCTCCTCGATCTTGCGGAAGATCACCGACTTCGGGAGCACGTACCCCTCGGGGTCCATCGGACGGCGGTAGAACGCGCAGAAGTCGCAGTCGGTGATGCAGAAGTTGGTGTAGTTGACGTTGCGATCGATGTTGAACGTCACGACGCCGGGGTCGGTCGCGCGATTGCGCAGCTCCGCGGCGGCCGCGCCCACCGACACCAGGTCACGCGATGCCAGCAGGGTCAGGGCGTCGTCGTCGGACAGCCTCCCCCCGTCCAGCGTGCGGGCGAGGATGTCGTCGATCTGCGCGGGAGCGGGTGCGAGCGTGGCCATCCGCTAATTCTACGCGGCCAGCGACGGGGTCGCCGACAGCTCGCCCACCTCGGCCGCGGCGCGCAGGAACGCCTCGAGGCCGGCGCGCTCCGGCGCGCCGAACTCGAAGCGCAGACGGCGCAGGTACGGCCCGATGAACCCGGCGGGGAACGGGAAACGCTCGGCCGCGGCCTGGATCACCGTCCCGGGATCGGCGAGGAAGTCCTCGCGCGCGCTCACCAGATCGCGCTCCAGGGCCTCCAGCGCCGCGGCCCGCTCGTGGGCGGTGTCGGCCCGCGCGACCCACACCGCGAAGACCATCGGCAGCCCGGTGCGCGCATGCCACTCGTGCGCCAGGTCGGTGTGATGCGCGGCGAAGGGCGCGCGCAGCGCCGTGAGGGCCTCATCGGCGATCAGGAGCACCCCGTCGACCTGCTCCAGGGCGCGCGCGGGATCGCCCTCCAGGAGGGTGAACGGCGGCGCGGAGGGGCCCATCAGCACGCGCAGCAGCGCGACCGAGGTGGCGCTGTGGGGGGTGACGGCGACGGTGCGCACCCGCTCGAAGGGCACCCGGGAAAAAAGCTGGATCGAGTCGACCGCCCCGGCGGCGGTGACCGATGCCACCGGCAGCAGGTGCAGGGTCTCGGCGTTGCGCGCGTACGCGATGCTCGACATCGCCGACACATCCAGCTCGCCGTCGATCACCATGCGGTTCAGCGTGGTGGGCACGCCGTCGGTGAACACCAGGCGCGGATCGGCGGCGCGCTCGAGCCCGTGGAAAAGCGGGTACATGTTGAGAGCCGAGATGCGGCCGACGCGGAGCAGGTTCACGCGTCGTCCTCGATGATGATGGTTCGGCCGATCGCGCCGGCCAGGTGCTCCAGGTCGGTGGGGTCGTCGGCGGGTACGCACCTGCCGGTGGCGCCGAAGGCGACGGCGATCTGGCAGGCGGCGGGGCCCAGCCGCTCCCAGCTCGGCCGCACGGCGACCGTGTCCGGCAGCGCGGCCCGGCAGGTCGCCACCACGGTGAGGTCCTCCACGCCCCACGACCCGGGCCGGTGGGTGTCGCCGTCGGCGGGCACGGTGGTGACCGCGCGCAGCAGGCCGGTCGCGGCGGCGAGATCCGCGAGGGCGCTCAGCCGCGCCGCGATCTCCTCGTCGCCGCGACCGTTCCCGTAGACGATGACGGCCTCGCTGGGCCGTCCCTCGGCGTGGGCGGCGCTGTGGGCGTCGATGCCGCCCTCGTCGCCGGAGTCGACCAGCCAGCCGGCAGGCGCCGGCCCGCGCCGTACCCGGATCGGGCCGTCCCCGGCGACCCCCGCCGCGCGCGCGGCGGCGAGCGGGTCGCGGTCGCCCAGCAGGCGGGCGAGGTCGGGGGTCACCGGGCCGGTCACGAGTAGCGGTCCACCACGCCGTCGGCGATCTCGACGAGCGCCGCCACATCCGCCCCGTCGGTCGGCCCGTCGGTCACCGCCGCACGGGCGTCGGCGACGAACGCGAGGGCGCGCCGCCGCGCCTCGGCGAGACCGGGATGATCGGCGAGCCTGTCACAGAGGGCCTCGCGGCTCTCCTCCGAGTCGGCGGCGGCCAGCTCGGCGCGGACGGCGGGGTCGAGTCGCATCGCGAGGACCATGGGGAGGGTCACGGTGCCGTCGCGCAGATCGGTGCCGCGCCGCTTCCCGGTGGCGGCGGGAGACCCCGCGATGTCGAGGATGTCGTCGAAGATCTGGAAGGCCAGGCCGACGTTGTCGCCGAACATGGCCAGACGGGCCTGGGCCTCCGGGCCCGCCCCGCCGACGAGGGCGCCGAGCCGGCAGGCCGCGGCGAACAGGGCGGCCGTCTTGCGGCGGCACCGCGCCAGGTAGGCGTCCTCGGTGAGGTCCAGGTCGAACGCGGCACGGTTCTGGTCCATCTCGCCCTGCGAGAGGTCGAGGGCGGCGGACGCCAGGTGCTGCACCGCGTCGGCCCGCCCCGCCTCGGTGAGCACCCCGAAGGCCCGCGCGAAGAGGAAGTCACCGGTGCCGATCGCGCGGGCGGCTCCGAGGGAGGCGGCCACCGTCGGCCGCCCGCGACGCAGGGTGGCGCCGTCGAGCAGGTCGTCGTGGACCAGCGTGGCCATATGCACCAGCTCCACCGAGGCGGCCGCGGCCATCAGCGCGTCGCGCCGCTCCCCGTCGCCGAGGGCGTCCGACGGAGCCGCGCAGAACACCAGCAGGGGCCGCACCCGCTTGCCGCCGGCCGACAGCGTCGCGGCCGCCGGGTCGGCGAGCTCCCGGCCGTGGCCCGCCACCGCCCCCGCAAGCCGCCCCTCGCACTCGGCGAGCAGCGGCAACAGGGCCGCGGCGGCGCGCGGCACCGGTTGGGCGGCCGACGTCATCCGGGCACCCGGGCGTGGTGCAGCGCGACGATGCCCGCGGCGAACAGCCGCCAGCGGATGTCGGTGAGCCCCGCATCGGACATGTGGGCGGCGAGGGCGGGCGGCTCGGGGAAGCGGCGCACCGAGGCGGGGAGGTACGAGTAGGCGGCGCCGTCCTTGCCGAGCATGCGGCCCAGCTGCGGCACGACGCGGTCGAACCACAGGCGGTAGAAGGCGCGCAGCCGCGCGGGGGTCGTGATCTCGAGGATCACCACCTTCC
>JBKHVQ010000176.1:0-6178 GCA_046569985.1 Thermoleophilia bacterium
CGCATCGTCAACGTCGTCTCGACGGCCGCCCGCGAGCCGATCCCGCCGCTGATGCTGTCCAACAGCGAGCGGGCGGGGGCGCTCGCCGCGTTCCGCACCATCTCCCACCAGGTCGCGGGCGACGGCATCACGCTCAACAGCCTCCTCACCGGGCGCATCGCCACCGACCGCCTCTACTCCCTCGCCGGCTCCAGGGAGTCCGCCGAGCAGCGGGCGGCGGTCGAGGTCCCCGCCGGCCGGTTGGGCAGACCCGAGGAGATGGCCGCCGCAGCCGTCTTCCTCTGCTCGGACGGCGCCGCCTACATCACCGGCCAGGCCATCGCCGTCGACGGGGGCCTCACCCGCGCGGTCTGAACGCGGCCGGGGCGGCCGTCAGAGGCCGCGGCGCGCGAGCCGCCAGCCGATGATCGCCATCGGCACGGCGAAGCCCAGCGAGACCATGGCCAGCACGACGTGAACCGCGATGAACGTCGCGCTGCGGTCGTCGCCGGCCAGGTTGACCAGACGGTTCACCCACACGAAGGCGGTCCATGCGGCGGCCGCGATGAGGAACCATCCGGCCCGGCGCCACCAGGCCGCCGCGCCCTTCACGGGTTCAGGTGAAGATCCTGCCGATGATCTCGATGATCCAGGCGAGGATGTAGACCTGCAGGACGGCACCCAGGTAGATCACAAGCGCCAGGACAATGGTGCCCACGAAGGCGCCGACCCACTTGGTCGTGGTGGCGAGAGTCGGATTCATGCGCGCAAGCCTACCCGCCGCCCCGGCCGGCCGAAAGCCCCGGGCGTCGGTGACGAGTGGCCCCCGAGGGCGCGCGCGGCAGGCTGCGCGGGGGGCTTAGACTCCCCCCGTCCCCGAACTGGAGGCCTCGTGCCCGACGCCCCGCAGCCCGCTGCCCCCGCGGCCGCCCCCGAGCCGCCGCCCACGCCCGAAGAGGCCCGCGACATCCTGATGACCGCGATCGCCGCGCACGCCAAGCGCGCGCCGAACGCCTCCACCCTGCTGCGCCTGTCGGAGGCATGGGCCTGGCTCCAGGATCCCTCGCAGCCCCACGGGGGCCGCGGCGAGGACTAGAGCGTCTGGGCCAGCAGGTAGGTGGTGAGGAAGAAGATCACCGCGCTGACGACGGTGATGCGGTCGAGGTTCTTCTCGACGATCGCCGTCGACCCGCCGTAGCTGCCGCTGGTCGATCCCACGCCGAAGGCGCCCGACAGCCCGGCGTCCTTGCCGCTGTGCAAGAGCACGAGGAACACCAGCAGCACGCAGTTGATCGAGTGCGCGACGATGAGGAATGCGGACATCCGCGGGAAGGTACCATGCCCGCGCCGTGAGCGAACAACCGATCGACGACCTCCCCCTCCTCAACCCGGCCGACTTTCCCGACTGCCTGGTGTGCGGCCCGGCGAACCCCGAGGGCCTCGGCCTGCGGATCCACCGCGACGGCACCGACGCCGTCGCGCGGTACACGCCGCGGGCGACCCAGATCGGCTACCCGGAACGGGTGCACGGCGGGCTCATCGGGATGCTCGTCGACGAGATGCTCGTATACGCCGGCGCCCCGCATGACCTGTGGGGCATGACGGCCAAGGTGCGCTACTGGCTGCGGCGGCCGATCCCGGTCGGGCAGGAGCTGACCCTGCGCAGCCGGCTGGTGCAGCGCAGCGAGCGCGGATTCCGCTCGGTCGTCACCATCCACCTCCCCGACGGCAGCCTCGCGGCCGAGGGAGAGGGGATGTGCGTCATCCGCAGCGCCCCCATGCCGTAGGGCGCCCCCGCTCATGGTCGCGATGGTGGCTGCCGATGGTGCGGGCGTGCCGCCGCGCAGCGTCTCCCCCGACGACCTCGCACGCCTCGAGCGCGAGGCTCTCCGCCGCGCCTCGGGCGTGAAGCTGCCGGGGCCCGAGGCGCGCTCGCCGGCATGCGAGAGCTGCGGCGGCGCGACGGTGCGCTGGGGCGGACTGTGCAACGCGTGCCGCGAGCGCCTGCGCGAGGCCCGCAGGCCCGCCGCCGAGTAACCTGCCGCCCCATGGAGATCCGTTCCCGCGACGCGGCCGAGCCGTTCACGACGGTCGACGGCAGCACCATCCGATCGCTGCTCGACCTGTCGGTGGCGCCGGTGCGCAACCACAGCATCGCCGAGGCGACCATCGACGCCGGCCGGGGCACCACGCGCCACCACCACCGCGTGGCCGAGGAGATCTACTACCTGCTCGACGGCCGCGGCGTGATGGAACTCGACGGCGAGGTGCGCGAGGTGGCCGCCGGAGATGCGATCCTCATACCCGCCGGGGCGTGGCACCAGATCACCGCCTCACCCGACGGCCCCATCCGGCTGCTCTGCTCCTGCTCGCCGCCCTACAGCCACGAGGACACCTACTTCGAGTAGGAGCCGCGCGGCGGGGACGGTCCGCCCCGGCACCGGCCCGGAGGGGCAGCGTAGGATCGGTGGGAGCGAGCCACACCAAGGAGCACAGTGAGCGACCGACTGATCCGCCTCGGGCACAGCCCGGACCCCGATGACGCGTTCATGTTCTACGCGCTGGCCGAGGAGCTCATCCCGACCGACGGCTTCCGGTTCGAGCACATCCTCCGTGACATCGAGACTCTGAACGACTGGGCGCGCGAGGGGCGGCTCGAGGTGACGGCGGTGTCGATCCACGCCTACGCGTACCTCTCGGACAAGTACCGGCTGCTGCCCCATGGGGCGTCGATGGGCGAGAAGTACGGCCCGATGGTGGTCGTGCGCGAGGGCGAGTCGATCGAGCCCGAGCAGCTCCCGAGCCTGCGCGTCGCGGTGCCCGGAGTGCTCACCAGCGCGTTCCTCGAGCTGCAGCTCGCGGTGGGCCGCATCGCCGAACCGGTCATCACGCCGTTCGACCGGATCCTCGACGTCGTCGAGGCGGGCGAGGTCGACGCCGGGCTCGTCATCCACGAGGGCCAGCTCACCTACCGGACCCAGGGCCTGCGCTCCATCCTGGAGCTCGGCGAGTGGTGGCACGACCTCACCGGCGGGCTGCCGCTGCCGCTCGGCGGCAACACGGTGCGCCGCGACCTGGACGAGGGCGACACGATGCCGCGCCTGTCGCGCCTGCTGCGCGACTCCATCGCCTACAGCCTCGCGCACCGTGAGCCCGCCCTGGCGCACGCCGAGAAGTTCGGCCGCGGTCTCGACAACCAGCTCGCCGACGAGTTCGTGGGCATGTACGTCAACGAGCGCACCCTCGACTACGGCGAGGAGGGACGCGCCGCCGTGGAGGAACTCCTGCGCCGCGGGCACGAGGCGGGGCTCATCCCGCACGTGCCCACCGTCGACTGGGTGGAGGACTGACGCCGACCCCCACCCGCGACTGGCAGCGCGAGATCGACACGTGGACCGAGCGGTTCCGGGCGGTGGAGAACCCGCCCGAGCCGTTCGCCACGGCGCTTCGCGAAGGATGGACCGACGAGGCGCGGGACGCGCTCGCGCGCGATGCCGCCGAGTACCTCCAACGTCACGAGGGGTGGATCGCGCAGATCACCTCGGGCGGCGAGGACCTGGTGCGCCTCGACTGCAAGACCGGCTCATGCGATGTGTGCGCGAAGTACTGCGGCTGCGCCTACAGCCTCGCCGGCGCGACCGAGGGACTGCCCGAGCCGCCGCCGCTGCCGATCTGCCCGGCGTGCCGGCACACGCTGAACCTGCTGACGCCGTTCTTCATGCAGGGGATGGGACTCGATCTGGAGGACCTGATCGACTCGTCCCAGCCCTTCGTCGACTGATCCACCCGGACGCCGCCGCCGGGCCGGCCGGAGCTCAGCCGACGCGCACCGCCTGCGCCGCGGCGGGCGGCACGTCGACGGCCGAGCCGTCGCCCAGGCGCATCGAGATCGGGCCTCCGAACGGGGCCAGGTGCACCACCTCGACGGCGACGCCGGGCACCAGGCCGCGGTCGGCGAGGAAGCGCAGGAGTTCGTCGTCGTGGTCGTCGACGCTCGCCACGACCCCCCGGTCCCCGACGGCGAGCTCCGACAGGCGCCGCGCCGCCGCGCTGGCGACGATCCCGGCGGCCGACGGGATCGGGTGACCGTGTGGGTCGTGCTCGGGGTGCCCCATGACCTCGGCCATGCGCTCGGCGAGGCCGGGAGACACGTGATGCTCGAGGATCTCCGCCTCGGCATGCACCTCGTCCCAGGGCAACCCCAGGCGGGTGGCGAGATAGGTCTCGAGGATGCGGTGGTGGCGCACCACCTCCAGGGCCGCCCGGCGCCCGAGGTCGGTGAGTTCCGCCCCCTGGCGCTTGACCTGCGTCACGTAGCCGAGCGCGTCGAGGCGCTTGAGCATGTTGCTCGCGGACGCGGTCGTCACCGAGAGCGCCTCTGCGACCTGCGAGGTCGTGATGACGCCGCCCTCCGGCCCCGCCGCCTCGGTGAGCTGGAAGATCGCCTTCAGATAGTCCTGCACCGCCGGGCTCGGGCGCTCCACCGCTCTCCTTCGGACGTGGCCCGCTCCCCCGTGCGGGCCCGGCCCTGAGCGTACCGGCGCCGGGCACGGCGCGCGAAGCCGCACACCTTCTTGAGATTGTCCTCACGGGTTCATAACACGTGGCTGAGAGGGTCCCGCCATGGCGACCACCCTCACCCCCACCACCAGCGGAGCCCGCCCCATCGGCTTCGGCGCGGACTCGCGGCTGGCACTGGCCCGCATGGACCTTTTCGCCGGCCTCCCCGAGCGGGACCTGGCGATCCTCGAGAGCCGCATGCCCCTGGTGCGATGGCCGCGCGGCGCCGCGATGCCCGAGCCCCTCGGCCGCGGCGACACGCTCTACCTGGTCCGCGAGGGGCGACTGGCGATCTTCGAGTCCACAGCGCCCGGCCACGAGATCATGATCTCGCTGCTCGACGCGGGCTCGATCCACTCCACGCTGGGCGCCGCGCCGGTCACCAGCGTGTCCGCACTCGAGGACTCCGCGATCTCCCCGCTTCCGGGCCGGGCGATCGAGGGGCTGATCGCCCGCTACCCCCGCCTCGGCCGCAACCTGGCCGAGATGCTCTCGGACCGGGTGTCGACCCTGCACGAGACCGTCGCCCTGGTGAGCGAGATGCGCGTCGAGGACCGCCTGCGCGCGCGGCTCCACCAGCTCGCGGATCGCTTCGGCGTCACGACCCGCGACGGCGTGGAATTGCGCCTCGAGCTGACGCACGCCCAGTGGGCCTCCCTCGTCGGCGCGTCCCGCGAGGCGGTCACCACCGCCTTCAGCAAGCTGCGCGCCTCCGGCTCCCTCGACATGGAGGGGCGCACGGTCATCATCCCGTGGGATGTGGTGCGCGCCCGTCAGGAGACGCTGGACTCCCTCGCCTCGCAAGCGGAGCGGTGAGCGAACAGATCACGCGGTCCGCCCCGCACGATGCGGTGGACCGCTGGAGCCGGACGGGCCTATCATCGCGCCATGGGTGACGACCGGACACCCGGCGATCACGACGAGGCCGGTGACGGCCCGCTCATCGCGGCGGCGGCCCTCACCGAGCGTCAGCTTGAGGTGTACCGCCTGAGCCGCGACGGGATGAGCGTGCCGGAGATCGCCCGCCGCCTCGATGTCTCTGACAACACTGCGCGGGACTGCCTGGCGCAGGTGCGGCGAAAGGTCGCTCTGACGATGCGGCGCGCCGAGGCGCGGGCCGCGGCCAACGCGTCACGCACCACGGGCGGCGACGCGGCCTGAGCGTCAGCCGGCCGCCGCCGTGCCGCCGAGCTCGCGGAGGCGTCCGACCGCGTCGCGGAAGTCCTCGATCGCCGCCACCGTCGGGACGGGCTCGCCCGCCGCGGCGCGGGTGGTCACATCGACCATGGCCGCGACGATATCCGCCAGCACCGGTGACGCCTCGGCGCGCTGGGCCTCCAGGCGGGCGTCGGCGAGACGCTGGGCCTCCAGCCGGTCGGCGATCGCGTCGGCGCGCTGCAGGGCCGCCGCGAGATCCGGCGCGATCTCCCGCAGCCGCGCCGGGCGCGCCACCGGCCCGATGTCCTCGAGCAGGTCGGAGAACGCGCGGATCTCCGCCGCCACCGCATCCGCGTCGGCCAGGTACCGCTGCGATGAGACCTCGCTGCCCTCCGCCACAGGGGCTGTGGAGGGGGGCAGCGGCCCGTCACCGCAGCCGGCGGTCCCGAGGGCGATCGCGAGGGCCACGGCCACCGCGCCG
>JBKHVQ010000177.1:0-2741 GCA_046569985.1 Thermoleophilia bacterium
AGACGTCGGCCTCGGAGTAGAGGAGCGTCGGGGCCTTCGCCGCCGCCGCGCGGTCCTGGAGCGCCTTCCACAGGAGCTTGAGGTGCGCCAGGTCGCGGGCGAGGTCGCGGGCGGAGACGCCGGCGGCGGCGGTGCGCACGATCAGGCCGCCGGAGTCGAGGGGAAGGGCGCCGCAGATGGCGCGCAGGCGGAGGCGCTCGTCATCGGGCAGGCGCTTGCTCACGCCGATTCCATCCCCGTAGGGCACGTAGACGACGAAACGCCCGGCCAGCGAGAGCTGCATGGTCAGCCGCGAGCCCTTGGTCCCCATCGGGTCCTTCGTGGCCTGCACGAGCACCTCGTCGCCCCGTGAGAGCAGGTCGGCGATCTGGCGTTTGCGCTTGGGCACCCCCACCGCAACGACCTCGTCGACGTGCAGGAAGCCGCTCTTGGCGAGGCCCACGTCGACGAAGGCGGCCTCCATCCCGGCGAGCACGTTCTCGACGCGCCCCTTCCAGACATGGCCGACCACCGAGCGCTGCCCGCGGCGCTCGATGTAGCACTCGGCGGTGCGGCCATCCTCGAGGATGGCCACGCGGGTCTCCGCGCGATCCACGGACACCAGAATCTGCTTCTTCAAGAAGAACTCCTCATGTGCTCCCGGTCAGCCACGCGACAGGCGGGCGACGAGGCGCTCGAACTGGGGGCGCACCCTTTCCAGGGCGCCCGCGTCAATCAGATTGTGGGTCGACGACAGGCGCGCCCGCGCCGTCTCGCCGACGACGCGCGTTCCCGCGAAGGCGACCGCCCCGCCCGCGGCCCATCCCGCGACGGGGACGGCGGACACCGCGGCGCGGCCGAGGGCGCGCCAGCCGAAGCCGGCGCCGACGATGGCGAGCGCGTCGAGCGCCCGCTCGGGGGTGATCGGCCGGTCGTAGACCACCGCGAGGCGCGCGACCATGCGGATCTGCAGGTAGGCGAGCGCCGGCATGTCGGCGCCGGCGAGCGGCAGGGCGCCCACCAGGCCCGCCCGGCGCGACGACTGGGAGACGATCCGGTGCGCGACCGCCGGCCGGAGCGCCGGGTTGGCCCGGGCCGCGGCGGGCGCCAGGTCTCCGAGGGCGAGCGCGGCGGCGTCCATCACCGCGGCCTCCCCCTCCTCATCGAGCGCGTTCAGATGCAGGATCTGCGACACCTCGACGCGATGGTCCCTCGTGAGGGCCCGCTCGCGACGTGCCCGGCTCGCGGGGTCGCCGATGAGGACGATGAGGGAGCGGCGCTCGGCGGCCCGGCGCTCGCGCAGCAGCGGGGCGATCGGCTCGATGTCCTCACCGGGAGCCACGACCGTGAGGGCCGCCCCCGTGGGCGTGCCCTCCGGCCGCCCCAGGAGGCCGTGGAGGTGCTCCGTGGCGGCGGGGTCCCCCGCGGCGGTCGCGAGGTAGCCGTGGTCGGGGCGCCGGCCCTCCTCCCCCTCCCGGGCGGCGACCACGATCGGGGCCGCGAGCTTGGCGCCTTTGAGGAGGCGTTTGCGGAGGCTCACGCGGACTACCCCGCCACCGACGAGCGCCGGCGGTAGATCCCCAGGAGGAGCCCGATCGCGGTGAAGGTGGCCAGGGTGTGGCTGCCGCCGTAGCTCATGAGCGGCAGCGGCAGCCCGGTGATGGGCATGATGCCGACGGTCATCCCGATGTTCACGAACACCTGGAAGGTGAGCATCGAGATGATCGCTCCCGCGATCAGCATGTCCACCTGGCTGGAGGCGCGCGCCATCACCCGCAGCCCGCGCCAGAGGATCAGAGCGAACAGGGAGATCACCAGCGCCCCACCCACGAAGCCGAACATCTCGCCGGTGACCGCGAAGATGAAGTCGTTGTGGTATTCGGGCAGGAAGCGGTTCGTCGTCTGCGTGGCCCCGTCGAGCCCCTTGCCCACCGGCCCACCCGAGCCGATGGCGATCTTGCTCTGGTCGAGCTGATAGCCGGCGGCGTTCGTGTCGCGCTCGGCCCCGACGAACGCGGTGAGGCGTTCCACCTGATGCTCCTGCAGAACCGTCACCCCGGCGGTGGGAAGTATCCACAGCGCGCTGAGGATCAGCATGGCCAGCACCGAGCCGTAGACGGCGAAGTGCGTCCACGGCACCCCCACCAGGAACAGCACGCCGAAGAGGATGGCGCCGTAGACGAGGGCGGTGCCGAGGTCGGGCTGGATGAACACGGCGGCCGTCGGGACGATGGCCACGCCCGCGAGGAACAGGGTGAAACGCCACGTGCCGATCTCGCTCGCCCGTTCGAGGGCGATCCCGACCAGCACCACCATCAGCATGATCTTGCCGAACTCGGACGGCTGGAGGTTGAAGGGCCCGATGGTGAACCAGCTCCGCGCGCCGCGGGTCACGCCGCCGATCGCGTACACGACCACGAGCGATGCCAGCAGCGCGCCCCAGATGGGCCACGCCCAGCGGGTGGCCCACTCCAGGTTGACGCGGCTGGCGATCAGCATCAGCACGATGCCGATCGAGACGAAGAGGATCTGGCGGTCGAGGTAGTAGCGGGGGCTGCCGGCGATCTCGCCCTCGGTGGCCTGGCCGATGATCACCAGGCTGATGACGGTGAGGGCGGCGACCGCGAACAGGAGCACCCAGTCGACGCGCAGGGCGGCGGCCCGGGCCCGGTCGCTGAACTGGTGGGTCTGCTGCCGGGACGGCGCGATGGTCGCCATCAGTCGCGTCCCATCAGTTCGCCACCGACGAGCCGGCGGTAGAT
>JBKHVQ010000178.1:0-3173 GCA_046569985.1 Thermoleophilia bacterium
CGCCATCGCCGCCCCGCCGCGCGACCATGCCTTCGGGGGCGGGCCGATCATGGAGGCGCCGCCCGATCGCCTCGAGGCCTGGCTGGCCGGTTTCGTCCCCGCCGCCTGGGCGATCCTGCGCGCCGGCGGCGCGGCCCTCGGCTCCCGGGGCGCCGGCACGCTGATCCAGGTCGCCGGCGGGTCGGCCCGGCGCCCGATCCCGGGCCGCGCGATGTGGGGGGCGGCCCAGCACGCCGCCCGGGCGCTGGCGCTGGGCCTGGCCCAGGAACTGCGGCCCCGCGTGCATGTGGCGCTGCTGATCGCCGACGGGATCATCCAGACCGAGCGCGCGCCGATGCACGGCCGCCCGCCCGAGGAGTCGCTGTCACCGGACGACGTGGCGGCAGCCGTCGACTACCTCGCGGCGCAGGGGCCGCGCGCCTGGACCCACGAGATGACGCTCACGCCCGCCCTCGAGACCTGGGTGCCGTGAGCCGGCACGCCCGCCGCGACGCGGCTCCCGAGCCCGAACTCCAGCCGGACGCGATGCTGGGGGCCTATCTGCGAGGCTGGTTCCCGATGGACCGCGGCGGCGCCGAGGGGCCGGTGCTCTTCTACGAGTCGGATCCGCGCGGGGTGATGCCCATCGAGGACTTCCGCGTGCCGCGCTCGGTGACCCGCGGGCTGCGCGCCCGCGCCTACGAGATCCGGGTCGACACGGCCTTCGCGGAGGTCGCGGCGGCCTGCTCGGGCGACCGCGACGGCGAGTGGCTCACGCCGCGCCTGGTGGACGCCTACACGCGGCTCCACGAGGCGGGCTGGGCGCACAGTGTCGAGGCGTGGAGCGGGGAGCGCCTGTGCGGTGGACTCTTCGGTGTGGCCATCGGCACCCTCTTCAGCTCGGAGACGATGTTCCACCAGGCTCCCGACGCCGGCAACGCGGCCCTGGTCGGGACGGCCCTGCTGCTGAGGTCGAGGGGCTTCACGCTCTGGGACATCCAGGCCGTCTCACCGCACACCGCGCGTTTCGGCGCCCACGGGATCAGCCCCGGGGAGTACCGGCGCCGGCTCGCCGCCGCGGTGGCCCCGGTGCTCGCGCGCGAGGGGTCCGCCTCGCGCGTGTGAGGTTCAGCGGGCCAGCACGAAGATCAGCACCGCGCCCAGGATCACCAGGTCGACGAGCACGAACAGCACCCAGAAGATCGGCGGGATGACGCCGCCGCGCCGGGTCCGGTCCCGCATCCGCGATTCGGGCGCGTCGCGCGCCTCGTCCATCTGTGGCCCGTCGTCCCAGCCCATGTCCCCTCCTCAGGTCCCCGGGGTCGGCGGCCGCTTCACCGGGCCGTCGCCCTCGGCGTCGCCGGAGCTCGTCGCCGACCCGCCGGATGCGCGCTGCCGGCGGGCGATCTCCTGCGCCTGACGCACCAGTTCGTCGAGGTTGGCGCTGCCCGCGGGTGCCCCCACCGTCCCCTCGCCGATCGTCGGCACCGCGGTGCTCGGCCGGCGGCCGACGATGATGCCGACCAGGACGCCGATCAGCGGGATCAGGCCCATCGCCCCGAACACGATCGTCAGCGTGGTCGTGGCGACCTCGTTGGTGTTCGGCGGGGCGTTGCCGCCGTTGGCCGAGTACCAGATGGCCCCGGCGATGCCGATCCACATCATGCCCCAGGCCGCGGCGGCCAGGCTGGCGGTGCCGCCGCCCCGGTGGACGACGGCGCCGGCGAGGCCGCTCGACAGGGTCGCGGAGCGCCCGCCCGGCGTGCCGCGCGCCCCGTAGATGCCGACACCGACGATCACCGCGAAGATGCCTGCCATCAGCTTCGCGATCTCCCAGCCGATGCCCTCGGGGCATTCGTTCGCGATCACGTACGGCCCGCCGCTGGCGCAGGTCCCGGCCTGGGAGACGGCGTAGACGCCCGAGGTCACCAGGACGATCGCCCCCACCGTGATCGCGATGCCCAGCACGACGCAGACGAGGTATCTCATCGCAGGCACCTCTGGATCGCCCGGGGGTCGCCGCCGGCGTTGAGTACGCACTCGGCGATGTCGAGCTGCCGCTGGAGGTCACCCTCGGGCGAGGCGGGCGCCGAGGTCGTCGCGCTGCGGGTGACCGTGGTCGCGCGGCGCGGCGGCGGGGCGGCGTTGGCGCGCCGCATCTTCGCGCCGTTGCCCGTGCCGACCCAGTCGCTGTCGCGCACCGTCGGGGCGTCGAAGCGGACGAACCATCTCTGACCGGGGCCCGGCTCGCTCAGCACGAGGTACTCGAACCGCGCGGGCGGGAGCCCGCTCAGCCGCGCGACGGTGGTGATGGCCCGGCGGATGTCGGCCGGCGTGACATCGTCGAGCGTCGACGGGCTCGAGCGCGTGGTCTCGGCGAACTCGCGCCGTTCCACATCGCCGTCGACCCCGGCCTCGAGGAAGTAGTCGTCGCCCGCGGGCGAGACCAGGTTGGCGGTGACCGCGGCCGGTGCGACGCGCAGGCTCAGCAGCCGGTCGTCGGCGCCCGCCCGGGTCTTCATCTCCTCCAGGATCGGCGTGAGGTTCACGGGGCGGGCGAGTGACAGCCCCGACAGGCCCACGACCTCTCCGCGCTGCACCGCGACCCGCGGGTCCTTGCCCGCCTGCTCGTCCTCGCGCTGCAGCGTGTACCAGATGGCCCCGGCGGCGAGCACGATGAACAGCAGCACCCAGAGCCCCTCGCGCGAGCGCCGGCGCCGCGTTCCGCCGCCCCATTGCTCCTCGGCCTGGATGCTCAGCTCATCGCGCGCCTGAGCGGCCGGATCCTCCATTCCCCACGTCACGCGGGACCTCCGTTGTGCCGGTCGCGCGGCCGGCCGGGCCGCACAGCGCCAGCATGCCGTGCCGCGGCGCCCATGTCACTCCCGGGCCGTGCGCGCCTCACCCTCGTGTGCGGCGCACGAGGGCGAGCGCCGCGATCGACCCGAGGACCGCCGCCATCAGCGCCAGCCTCGCGAGGTCCGCCGCGATCTCCGCGCCGTCGATGGTGGGCTCGACCAGCAGGGCCTGCATGAGATCGAAGGCCGGGCCGAAGGGCACGAGCCCGGCCAGTGCGCCGACCACGCCGCCACCCGGGATCAGCGCCAGGGCGATCAACGGGACGCTCAGCATGAACGCCGCCAGGAGGGCGGTGCGCGTCTCGCGCGCCAGCGCGCCCGCCAGCGCGCCCGCGG